>JAFXFY010000142.1 GCA_017513365.1 Alphaproteobacteria bacterium
AACCCGACTTTACGCCAAATGAATGCAACGAAGTTAGACTTAGTTGTTGCCGGTACGATGGAAGGCGTGTTGATGGTGGAATCTGAGGCCAAAGAACTGTCCGAAGAAACAATGCTCGGTGCAGTTGCTTTTGGTCATGAATCATTAAAACCGGTTATTGAAATGATTATCGCATTGGCCGAAGAATGCGCTAAAGAGCCGTGGTCTGTTAAAGAAGAACCGGCTGAATATGCCGTTGTTCGCAGTGAAATTATGGAAAAATTGGGCGAAGAATTAAAGGCCGATTACAAAATCCATAACAAATTGGAACGTCAAAATGCTGTGGCTGCTACACGTGAAAAGGCCGCCGCTTTGTTTGAAGGGAAAGAGGCAGAACTGGCTATTTACGAAAAAGTATTCCATGAATTAGAGGCCAGAACGGTTCGTGATTCTATCTTGGCCGGTAATCCACGTATTGATGGCCGTGATACCAAAACCATTCGTCCGATTGAAGCTCAAGTGGCCTTATTGCCAAAAACACATGGTTCTGCTTTGTTTACTCGTGGTGAAACACAAGCTTTGGTTGTGGCCACTTTGGGAACGGGTATTGATGAACAAGTGGTTGATGCTTTACAAGGAGAATATAAAGAAAAATTCTTATTACACTATAATTTCCCGCCGTATTCCGTTGGTGAAACAGGGCGTATGGGTTCTCCAGGGCGTCGTGAAATTGGACACGGTAAATTGGCATGGCGTGCCATTCATCCGATGTTGCCGACAAAAGAAGAATTCCCATACACATTGCGTGTGGTTTCCGAAATTATGGAATCCAATGGGTCATCTTCTATGGCAACGGTTTGCGGGTCTACATTGGCATTAATGGATGCCGGTGTACCGATGAAAAAACCGGTGGCCGGTATTGCTATGGGATTGATTAAAGAAGGTGATCAATTTATGGTCTTGTCCGATATTTTGGGTGATGAAGATCACTTAGGCGATATGGACTTTAAAGTGGCCGGTACCAAAGACGGTGTAACCGCTTTGCAAATGGATATTAAAATTACCTCTATTACAAAGGAAATTATGGATATCGCTTTGAAACAAGCCAAAGAAGGTCGTATGCATATCTTAGGTAAAATGGCCGAAGCACTCGCCGAACCAAGACCGGAAATCAGCCCGAATGCACCACGCATTATCTCACTCAAAATTGATAAAGATAAAATCCGTGATGTCATTGGTACAGGCGGTAAAGTTATCCGTGAAATCGTGGAAACAACCGGTGCTAAAATTGATATTGATGATGATGGTTTGGTGAACATTGCTTCTGTTGATACAGCCGCCGGTGAGGCCGCACTCAAATGGATTCAAAGCATTGTATCCGAACCGGAAGTCGGTCAAATCTATGACGGCGAAGTTGTAAAGATTATGGACTTTGGTGCTTTCGTGAACTTTATGGGGTCTCGTGACGGATTGGTACACGTGTCCGAAATGGGGACAAGTCGTGTAGAACATGTTACAGACGTTGTTAAAGAAGGCGACAAAGTTAAAGTGATGTGCATGGGCATTGATGGTAAGGGTAAAATTAAACTGTCTATGCGTCGTGTGAACCAAGAAACAGGCGAAGCCATTTCTTTGGAAGACATCAAAAAAGAAAAGAAAAAAGGCGAATAATTTATTTCGTTGATGAATGAAGCGTCTCACTGTTTGGTGAGACGCTTTTTTGTTTGAGATATATTCCGATTTAATTATTTGACACGCAAAAAAAAAAATGGTATGCTGAGCTAAATAGCAAAATAAAGGAGATTTTTTTATGTCAAAAGTGATTTTGTGGGATTGGGATAATACGTTGGCTGATACTTTTGGGGCGATTTTTGCGGCTCAAAATGATGCTCGTGTACAATACGGAATGACGCCTTGGACAAAAGAAGAAAGTAAGGCCGCTATGAATACGTCCGGTCGCAATTTAATTAAAGATGTGTTTGGGGCGGATAAAGCCACCGAGGTGCGGGCTTATTTTTTAAGCCGGTATGCCGAACATGCCGATGCATTGGAATTAAAGGCTGGGGCTAAAGAAATATTGCAAACGGCCAAGGAATTGGGTTTTGTGAATATTTTAGCCAGTAATAAAGCCGGTCCCATTTTGCGTAATGAAGTTTCGGCAATGGGTGTGGCTGATTATTTTGATCGTCTTATTGGTGCCGAAGAAGCCGAAGAAGATAAACCCTCTAAAATTTTTACGGATACGGCACTGGCCGGTATTGAGGCAGATATGATTATCAGCATTGGGGATGGAAAAGCCGATATTCAAATGGCTCATAATTATGTAGGGGGCATTGGCATTTTGGTGTGGACAAATCCGAATGGGGTTGAATTTGCCGAAATCAAACCGGATTATGCCGTAGAAAATTTAGCAAAGGCGAGTGAAATACTTAAAAAAATATAGGAGGCATTTATGAAACAAGCTCCGAAATGTATTATTTTTGATTGGGATGGAACGTTGGTCGGATGTGAACAATTGGTCCATGCGGCGTATGTTTTAACATTGGATAAATTGGGAGATAAAAAGGCATCTGCTTGGACACCTGAAGATACGCATGCTCAAAATGGGAAAGCACGAGCCGAAATTTTTTCCAATACGGCTATTTGGGGTGAAAAGGGGGCAGAGGCTCAAGAGATTTTTTATCAACTTTATCCACGGTTGCAACAAGGAGATGCCGAGTTGGTCAGTCGCTTTGAACGTATCAGTGGTACAAAATTGACTCCATTAACGGTTTATGAAGGGGCTAAAGAAATTGTGAGTGCTCTTAAAATGCAAATGCCTCAAACACGGATTGTGTTATTGGGGGCAAAAAGTGAACAGTTGTTGAAAAAAGAAGTGCTAGA
>JAFXFY010000143.1 GCA_017513365.1 Alphaproteobacteria bacterium
ATGTTGCGTTGGGGTATTTGGCTTTAACAGAACATAAAGATTTGGTATATGAGCAATACAAAAAAGCAGATAACTTAACGGACACAATGGCAGCACTGTCGGCTTTGGTTCATAATCAAATGGATGAGGCTCAAACGGCCTTAGATGATTTTTATGCCCGCTATGAAAATGATGATTTGGTCCTCAATAAATGGTTTGTGGTTCAATCATGTGCGTATTCGGATAAGGCCTTAGAAACGGTTGAAAAACTGACTCAGCATCCGAAATTTGATTTGAAAAATCCGAATAATTGCGTTCTGTTGTCGGGGCATTTACAATGAATATCTGTGCCTTTAATGCACCAGATGGTTCCGGTTATAAATGGTTTGCGCAAAAGGTGGCTGAGGTGGATAAAATCAATCCGTCTATGGCGGCAATGCTGTTTGCAAAAATGGCAAAATATAAACACTTTGAACCATCGGCAGGTGAGGCTGCTAAAACCATTTTAAAAGAATTACTTGACGGAGGTAAATTATCCACTATTTCCGCCGAAACAGTGGAAAGAATGTTGAATTAATTCAAAATAATGCCCTGTTTTTTTACGAATAGGGCTTATTTTTACAAAAGTGTCATAAAAGTGTCATTTGATTTTTTTGTCAGATTATGGTTATATGTGCTCATCTGAAGAAAAATGTTTAATATAAAGAAAGGAAATATATGTCAAACGGAATTATGAAAGGTAAACGTGGTTTAATTATGGGCGTGGCAAATGACCACTCTATTGCTTGGGGGATTGCCAAACAATTGGCCGAAGCCGGCGCCGAAATTGCCTTTACTTATCAAGGGGAAGCTTTGGAAAAACGCATTAAACCGTTGGCCGCTTCCGTTGGTTCCGATATCACCATTCCGTGTGATGTGTTGGATCCGGTCAGCATGGATAACGTGTTTTCAACCTTAAAACAAAAATGGGGTAAAATTGACTTTGTCGTGCATGCGATTGCTTTTTCCGACAAAAATGAATTAAAGGGGCGTTATGTTGATACATCGGTCGCTAACTTTTCCAACTCTATGTTGATTTCTTGTTATTCCTTTACGGATGTGTGCCGTCGTGCCGCCGAAATTATGCCGGACGGAGGCGCTTGCTTGACTTTAACATATTTGGGTGCCGAAAGATATTTACCGAACTACAATGTGATGGGTGTGGCAAAGGCCGCTTTAGAGGCCTCTGTGCATTATATTGCTTTTGACTTAGGTCACCAAAATATTCGTGTGAATGCGATTTCTGCCGGTCCGATTCGGACATTGGCTGCCGCCGGTATTGGTGATTTCCGTCAAATTTTGGGATGGACAGAAAACAACTCCGCTTTGTGCCGTAATGTAACGATTGAAGATGTCGGTGGGGCAGGGTTGTTCTTGCTCAGCGATTTATCCAACGGTGTAACGGGTGAAATTGTGCACGTTGATTCCGGTTATCATAAATGCGGTATGATTAATCCGAAAAATGCGGCAAAATCTGCCGAATTATTGGGTGCTTTTAAATTATCCGAATAATTTGAATAGGATAGATAATCCCTCTCCAGTTGGGGAGGGATTTTGTTTTTTTTAAGGTCTTGCAAAGCAAATAAAAAAGAACTAAACTTACCCAAAATAACAAAAGGATAGAATATGAAAAACGTAAAATTAAAACGCTATTTGAAAAAGGCCGTTTCTTGGGCCGGCTTGTTTTTCTTTATTTTGGCGGCAATTATGTTGTATGTACAACTATCAAAATATCCATTTTCGGATATTAAAAATGCCTTGCTTGAAATTCCGATGAAAAATGTGGTGTATGCGTGTTTAGCATCCTTTTTTGGCTATGTGGCGCTATCCTCATATGATTATTTGGCCTTAAAATATATCGGCCGTAAGCTAGCCGCTTGGAAATGGATTTTAGTCGGTTTTATCGGTTTTTCCATCAGCAATAATGCAGGACACGCTATCGTATCCGGTGGAACAGTTCGCTATCGGTTGTACACCAGATGGCGTTTCAAGGCCAATGAAATTGTAAAAATGGTAACGTTTTCCGGTTTTACATACCTGTTTGCTTGTTTTGCATTGATTGTACTTGGATATCTTTTGACACCGTCTCATGCTTTGGGGGCAGGGAGTATGTCCGCCTTTACAACCCATTTGGTAACGGCATTGTCGGCAGTCGGGTTGTTAGGCTATTTCGGGTTGACACTGTTTTATAAAAAATCCATTCGTATTAAAAAATTACAATTTAAAATACCGTCTTTTAGAATGGCCTTAGCTCAAGTTGTCTTAGGCAGCGCCGATATCGTTATGGCGGCATTGGTGCTGTATTTTGCCCTCATACCTTTTGTGCAAATTCCGTTTGATGTCTTTATCGGCGTGTTTATTATCGCTCAAGTTTTGGGCGTATTCAGCCAAGTCCCCGGTGGTTTAGGTGTGTTTGAAGGCTTATTTATGGCCATTTTACCGGGGGAAAATAATGCGG
>JAFXFY010000144.1 GCA_017513365.1 Alphaproteobacteria bacterium
CGTTCCAACGGCAATCATAACCACATCGGCAGACGGAATAGCCTCGGCTTTTGAGGTGGTAAAGTGCAACCGCCCTTCCCGAATATTTTTGGTCATTAAAGCCTCTAAGCCTTCCTCAAACAAGGTAATTTTACCGGCATTCAATGCCGCTATTTTATGTTTATCTGTATCAATACAGGTCACTTGATGCCCCAGTTCGGCCAAACCGACGCCGGTCGGTAATCCGACATATCCTGTTCCAATAATGGCTATTTTCATTGGTTTATCCTTTCGTAAAATAACAATGGGTTCACTTTAGAATACTTTTATTGTCTTTTCAAGCCTTTTATCTTGATTTTTTAAATATCTTAAATTATGATGCCTATAGAAAAGGAGAAATAACATGAAAAAAATACTAATTGCCGTTTTAATGTGTTTAACCATTTTAGGATGTAAAGAAGAAAAAATTCCTGTCAAAACCACCCCCACGGTTAAAGGTGTGGAATATGTCTTGGCAAACACCCCTAATAATACGACTGCGACTATCACCTTTTCAGATAAAGATAATCGCTATTTCGGAAAAGTACTGAATAATTATTTCGGTACGTATGATATGAAAGACGATGGGTATTTAACATTGTCCGGCGCCGCTTCAACTATGATGGCCGGCCCCAGAGATTTAATGCAATTGGAACAAGATTATTTCATCAAATTAAGTAAAGTTATTGGATATGAAATCAGCGGTAATACATTGACATTACATTTATCAGATGGTCAGGAGCTTGTTTATAAAAAGAAAAATATTCAATAACCCAAAACGTTCTTGTTAAATAGCAAGAACGTTTTTTTACATCTCTTTAACCATACATACGGCATCCATTTGACCTTGGCGGGTGGTGTAATATCCTTTACGGATACCGTTTTCAACAAACCCCATTTTTTCATATAATTTTTGAGCTGGGATATTGTCCGAACGTACCTCTAAAAATATTTTAGATACTTTGGCAAGTTGGGCATAATCCATCATCGTCATGAGCAAATTTTCGGCAACGCCTTGACGTCTGAAATCCGGATGGGTGCAAATGGTCATAATTTCCATTTCGTCTAAGACATGTGAACACAAAATAAATCCCTTTTCATCACACCATCCCACAGTCGTCGGCAATCTCAATAATTCTGCAAAGGCGTGTTCTGTCCACGGTTCATCAAATGAGGCTGTATGCAAGCCACCCAGCACACACGCATGAAGTGGTGAAACTTTATACAGTGACATCGGCATCTCGTAAATAAAGTGGTTCCGGCGGTAAAGGCGTCTCTATTCGGTTGAGTGCTATTTTACCGATAGCCACCGCAGACGGCACTGTTTTTTGTAAGACATCACACCCGATTTCGGCCGATAATTTTTCGGCACCATCTCCAACAGCGACAAAGGGCAAATCAGATTTTAAATCATTCGCACTGTGGGTTTTCGCCTCACTTGCAGGACCTTTATCATCAAACGCTTGAGTAAAATAATCGCCCCGTTTCGTATCCAAGGTCGCCACAACCGGCATCGATATACCATAGGCAGATGCCTCAAAATTTGTCACTCCATATACCGGCACACCTAAAGCCAATCCAATCCCTCGGGCTGTAGATAACCCAACACGTACCCCCGTAAAAGACCCCGGACCAACGGCAACAGCCACACCGGTAATATCGGATGGTGTTTTTTGCGCTTGTTCCAACACCTGAGCTATCATCGGGACCAAAGCCTCTCCTTGCCCACGATCCATTACTTGTTCTTGAAAAGCCAGTATATTTTCTTTATCTAATACGGCCACACTGACAGCCGATGATGAGGTATCTAACGATAAAATCAACATAATTTCTCCTTTTGCAAAGATATGGTTTTAGCAGAGATGAAAAACAAGTTCTTTATCATTTTAATGAGCCTTAACCATATTGATATTTAATTTTTTAAGGGCATCTGTAATCGGAATAAATCTGGAATATACCGTACCGGTTTTATCACCTACACCAGCAAATGCAATACCAATAACATTACCGAATTCATCTAACAAAGGTCCACCACTATTACCGGCCGCCAACGGTACACTCGCTTGGATATAGCTCATCCCCGTTTTTTGAGGTTTACGGAAATTACTGACAATGCCTTCGGTAACGGTTACTTTTTGTCCTTCGTTAATCGGCGTACCGATGGCATAAACTTGATCCATCATTTGTACTTTATCAGACGTATTTAAAGCCATTGTCGGATTATCAAAAACATCCACCTTAATCAAGGCCACATCTCGTCCTTTATGCACACGTACAACTTCGGCCATATGAGAGGTTCCGGAAAAATCCGTTACGGCTACGTTTTTAGCTTCACCCACAACATGATAATTCGTTAAGGCATACCCTTCATCATTGATATAAAAACCACTGCCATGCCCACCATTTGTGCGAATCATCAACGCCGCCCGACGTATCATATTAAAGTTTTCTTTGA
>JAFXFY010000011.1 GCA_017513365.1 Alphaproteobacteria bacterium
CGGATAATTGTTTTTCTCTGAGCAATCCAACGATACGATCCACAGAGCCACCGGTAGCTGCCGTTATGACAACGTGTTTTGAACTGGCCCGTATATCATCTGCCACATATCCCATTACATCTTCACCGGACCGAACACGAATATCCACATAATCTTTTGAGGAACGCCCTTTCATATCGGTTATATTGGGTTCAACAAATGGTGAAAATGATATACAATTAAAGGTTGCCAGCTTGTCTGTCATCTCATCAGGCGACAAAAAGAATAAATCAGGGGCAATCGGATAATATTTACTTGTTCCGAAACCGTCCTTTAAAGCCTCGCATCTAGCCTCATAATAGTCCATAACCTGCTCATGACGGGCATTAAAGGCTTCTGCTAATCCATAATCGGATACGACAGTGAAATCCTGCACATAATCAAACAAAGTTTCCATTTTATCGTGAAATAAAGGCAAAAAGTGTTCTAACCCTTGGGTATATCTGCCATGTGATACGGATTCATAAAGCGTATCTTCTCGCCCTACGCTAAACATATCACGATAACGAGAACGAAACAAGGAAATGGACTGGTCATTAAGAGCAAACTCACGCATTGGTTTTAAGGATAACTTCTCTACTTTAGAGCCACTGCGCTGAGTAATGGCATCAAACTGACGAATAGAATCCACTTCATCCCCGAAAAAATCTATTCTCAGAGGTGAGGTAAAACCAGCCGGCCATAAATCCACTAATCCCCCCCTAATGGCATATTCCCCTGTTTCCATAACAGATGAGGTATTTTTATATCCATTTTTGGATAAAAATGTTTTTAACGCATCAAAGGAAATTGTATCCCCCTCTTTTAACGTCAAAGAGGATTCCTTAAAAAATGTTCTTTCCGGTACCCGTTGCATAATGGCAGAGGCCGTTGTTAAAACAATACCTTTTGTTAAACCACCCTGCGCTAAATGAGAAAGTGTATCAATTCTTATCCCTTCAATATCCGGCGACATAGCTACTCGGTCGTACGGCACCGTATCCCAAGACGGAAACGATAAAATTGGTATCGTCGGTAAAATCAAAGAAAATAGGTCTTTTAAAGATTGCAAACGAGCTTCATCCCGCACAATATATAACACACAAGGATTTTTTTTCAAAATCTTTTCAAAGACACAGGCTTCATATCCAACCGGTATACCACAAAGTTTCGTTATATTACTCATCTTTTAAAAAAAGGCAAATCCGACAGAAAATAATTTTTCAACTTCACCAACATATCCCCGTTCCACAAAAACGATAACACGATCTTTTTCTTGGACAATTAAATCTTTATTGGGCATTAAAAATAAATCCCCTCGTATTACACCTCCAATAACAACACCGTCCGGCAAAGAAATCTTACCCAATGGAGATTTTGTAATTTTGGATGTTTTTAACGCTTCAATTTCCAATACCTCTCCAATTCCTGATTGTAAGAAATAATCATTTTTAATACGACCTTTACGAATATGTTGTAAAATAGATGATACCATTGCAGCATTCGGATCTATTGTTGTATCTACTCCTAATCCGGATAACAAAGCATCATATAAATCATTTTGAATCAGAGCACACGTCCGTGGAATCCCATTTCGTTTTGCCAATAATGACAACAGAATATTGTTTTCATCACTATGAGTTGTTGTAATAGCAAACCCATAATTTTTCAAATTGAGTTCTTCTACCAACGTTTCATCTAATCCATCCCCATTAATAATTAACATATTTTGCATACGCTCAGCTAAAAATCTAGCCCGTTCTTCATTTTTTTCCACAATCGTTACATCGTGTGAAACGGTATCTTGATCTAAAGCTCTGGCCAACTGGGACCCTATCCGACCACCACCGAAAATAATCACATATTTGGGAGAATCGTTTTCGTATCCCAAAATATCCAAAGCCTGTACCAAATGACGTTTATCAATCACAAAATAAACTTCATCCCCTGCCCGAACGATAGTTTCTTTTAATGGCATGACCCGAAAACGACGATTAATTGCGACAACCTTAACGGATAACCCTTCAAAATTATTATGAATCTCAGCAACGGATTTTCCCACCATCGGTGATGTTTTTTTACATTTTACCCCGACAAAACGCACCAAACCATCCGACATCGGCACCATTTCAACCGCATTTGTTAACGGTAAAATTTGCATAATACGATTAACGGTTTCAACTTCTGGAGAAATCACATACTCAATGGATTGTTCTTGCAAAAATGTTTTATATTTGGGTTGTAAATATTCACCGGATGAAATTCTGGCAATACGTTTTTGAATATTAAAAACGGATTTTGCCACACCACAAGCCACAATGTTTGTTTCATCATTACCGGTAACGGCCAAAAAAACATCGGCATGCATACCCCCGGCCTTGTCCAAAATACTAGGGTAAGCCGAAGACCCCACAATTGTTTGAATATCCAATTGTTCGCTGAGATTACCCAATTTATCGGCATCTTTATCAATTAAAACAATATCATGATTTTCTTCACGCAAATACTTTGCCAACGCAATCCCAACTTGGCCAGCCCCTGCAATAATAATTTTCATTTACCCCTCGCCTTCAAAAAAGTCTTTAATCATCTGTTTAACTTTTTTTAAATCTGTTTCAACATACACCTTTTGACAAAACTCTGCAAGACCTTTTTTCCCCTTCGCATACCAAGCAATATGCTTTCTGGCAACCTTTAATCCGTGCAGTCCATAGTAATCCAACATTAAATCCAAATGTTCCAACACCAAATCAGCCAAATCAAATTCCGGTTTTTTACCTGTTTCAATTTCGGATAATATCCAAGGGCGCCCTAAAGCCCCGCGCCCAATCATTAAGCCATCAGCACCGGTTATACTTTCGGCTGATAACGCAGACGTTCTATCCACAATATCCCCATTAGCAATCACCGGAATGGATACAGCCCTCTTTACCTCGGCAATTGCCTGCCAATCAGCATGTCCCGAATATCCTTGGTCTTTCGTACGACCATGAACCGTTAAACGAGAGGCTCCCGATTGTGCCATTAAACAAGCGAACTCAACCGCATTTTGGCGTTTCTCATCCCACCCAAGACGCATTTTAACCGATACCGGTATTTTAACGGCATTGGATACAGCATTTACAATATCGGCTGCTCTTTCTGGTTCCAACATTAACTTAGCCCCGGAATAATTACTAATCAGCTTTTTAACTGGGCACCCCATATTAATATCGATTGCCTCAATCCCCATATCTTCAGCAAGTTTGGCGGCCTCAGCCAAGTGAGCCGCATCCGGTCCAACCAGTTGAACGACAATATTTTCTTCATCGGCAACTTGCATCATTTTTTGGGTAACCGGATGAGAACGAAGTAAGCTTTCTACCCCCACCATTTCCGTAAATAGTGTCTGTTTCCCAAATTTACGGACCATTTGACGAAAAGGTTTATCGGTAATACCGGCCATTGGAGCCAAAAACAATGGTTTCATTTGGTCTCCTCAAGGCGTTTTAAAACGGTTTCATATTCTTCCGGTGTCATATAATCTGCCAGTTCAACTAACTGAGGCGAACGACTTTCTAAATCCACTTCATGCGGAAACATTTGTTTTGTCGCTTGAGCTAACCAATAATAAGCCATTTCATAATTGGGATTTTTTTTATGCCACATCATATCAGACAACTTCATTTGAGCCGGAACATATCCGTTTTTAGCCGCCTGTTCATACCAAAACTCTGCTTGTTCCAAATCTTCCTTAACCCATTTATTTTCGGTATAAATTTTACCCAAACGCATACACGCTTCAAAATGACCTTGTTGCGCGGCCTTTTTATAATAAGCAAGGGATTTTTTCGGATTTGGTTTTGTGTTTTTAC
>JAFXFY010000145.1 GCA_017513365.1 Alphaproteobacteria bacterium
AAAATAGTTAAAATTGCCTCATTTTTTCACAATTCATTGATTTTTACCGTTTTTATCACCCGCAAAAACGTTCCTTTTTTGGGTAGATAAATTTTAAGAAATCTAAAAGGCCTCTTTTTGAACAAGAGGCCTTTAATTCTAAACATTTTCTATCCCAACCGTTGCAACGTTTTATCACGTCCTAAGATTTTCATAATGGCATATAGGTCCGGCGTTTGTTCACGACCCGTTACCAACACACGCAAGATTTTGGCCACATCGGCAACTGACCCTTTGTAATCAGCCGGATTAGCTTTATAGGCCTTCATATCCGTTGCAAAACCATTATTGCCGGCTACCTGTTTGATTTTACCAAACCATGTATCTTTATCATCATTTTCATCATAGATAGTGGCAAATTCCGAGGCGACCTTTTTCACGTCTGCCTCATCAAATTTTTCCAACAATTCCGGATGAGCCACGAATGTATCATCAAAGAAGAACGTCAATTCATTTTCCACGTCTTCCCATTTGACTAAATCTTTACGAGATTTTGCCCCAATACCCCGTTCAATATTCAAAATCGCCGTCACATAATCCTTATGCGCAGACAATTTTTCGGCCAGTGGTTGATTATACTCTGTCGCCCATTTTAATACAGCCTCATAGACTTCTTCAGCCGTCATTCTGGCAATTACATCCTTTGAAATGCTGTGCATTTTTACAAAGTCAAACAACGCACCGCCCGTATTGGAAATTTTATTAAAATTCATTTGGAATTTTTCGGCCGGCTCGGTCGGATTAGCCTTACGCCAATCTTCAAAGTTTGCGTTCAAAATATTCGTTAAGTATTCCACAACCGTCATTTCCGGATAGCCTTTTTCCCAGAAATATGTGATAGAGGCTTCGGCATCATGACGTTTAGATAATTTACGTTTATTCCCGTTATCCAATTTTTGCAAAGTGGCCAAATGAGCATACTTTGGCGTTTTCCATCCCATCGCCGCAAACAATTGAATATGAAGCGGTGTAGAAGAAATCCACTCATCCCCACGGGACACATGAGTCGTTCCCATTAAGTGGTCATCAACCACATGCGCAAAGTGATATGTCGGCAATCCATCATTTTTCAAAATCACAATATCCATATCGTTTTGAGGCATCATAATCATACCTTTAGCCAAATCTTTAATGGCCATTTTTTCATCATAATTGCCCGTTGATTTAAAACGAAGCACCCAATTATGACCAGCCTCTAAATGTTCCAAAATTTGAGAATCCGTTAAATTTCGACATTTGGCATATTGACCATGATATCCCGGACGGATATTCATTTTTTCTTGAATCTTACGGGTTAAATCCACATCTTCTGCCGTACAAAAACACGGATAAGCCTTGCCCTCTTCCAACAATTTTTTGGCATAGGCTTGATAAATATCTTTACGCAAAGATTGTGTGTAAGGTCCATAAGAACCCACATCTTCACCAGCCATATTCACCCCTTCATCGGGATGCAATCCATAGCGGGGAAAAGATTCTAAAATCAATTCCAAAGCCCCTTCTTTTTTGCGTTTTTGGTCGGTATCTTCAACACGTACAAAAAACACACCGCCGCTTTGATGAGCCACACGTTCGGCAATAATGCCTTGATAAATCGTACCTACATGTAAAAATCCGGTCGGACTGGGCGCCACACGCATAACCTTAGCCCCCTCGGGCAATGTGCGAGGCGGATATTTAGCTTCAATATCTTCAATGCTCGGCAGAGGATTAGGGAACATTTTTGCAACAATTTCTGGTGTCATTTTTATACCTTTCTTAAATAATTTATGTGGGGTGAAGATACACTATTTTTCTTTATTTGTCAATGAAAAAGTGGGTTAGTTTTCCTGGTTATCACGAGCCCGATAAATCGGCCACAAACCACCGGCAACATCATCCAAAGACTGCATAGACTGCCCCATCAAAGAACGATATACCCAGTAGTTTACCAAAATACGTTCCACAAAACTGCGTGTTTCTTTGGACGGAATACTTTCAATAAATAACAATGGGTCATTTTGATAATTCATCCGTTTCTTCCATTTGGCCAAATTCCCCGGACCGGCATTGTAGGCCACCGCCAAGAAAATCAAATTATAATTGACTTCTCCGTTATCCAACAAAGTCAGCAAATAATTTTGACCAAGTGATAAATTATATTCAGGATCTTTTAAGCGTCTGACACTCCAAGGATAATCCATTTTTTGCGCCAATTCCCGTCCTGTATCGGGCATAATTTGCATTAATCCCACCGCCCCAACAGCACTTTCAGCCCGTGCATTAAAGCATGATTCTTGCTTCACAAAAGAAAACACCAAAGCCTTATCGGCTTTCCATCCATCCATTGGTATCCATTGTGGAGCCGGATAACGCATATCCCGTTGCCCGCTGACTTCACCGGACACTGCCAACAATTCATTATCAAATCCTTGCTTTGCAGAAATCATTAATAAAACACTCTTAGCCTCTTTATCTGCCTCTAAATACAGTTTTGACAATTCTCGTTTAGCCCAATCATCTTGGCCAATTTGCCTTAACGCATAAAATCGTTTCAACGCCGGATGCGAAAAATCGCCCGACACATCATCTTGTGGCGTAGAGGGTTTATCCCATACATGGGTTAAATCTTGTCCCAACAATCGCATTGCCATAAAACCATAGAATGTTCTGGGATATTCTGAAGCCAGTTCCAAATAATCACCAACTTTTTCATAATTACCTAAGCGCAAATGAGCCCTGGCCGCCCAAAATGCCGACGCCGCCCTAAGTAATGGATAGGTTTTTCTATATCCAGCCGTTTGTTCAAAATAATATGCAGAGCGTTCATAGTCTTCCATACGCCAAGCGGTTAATCCAGCTGTCCATGAAGCAAGCGGAATATCTCCACCGGAAACATTTGCCGCATGTTCGGCATAAGATAAAGCCAGTTCATTTTCGTTATCTAAAAAGTATGAAAAAGCCAAAGCCGTTCTAGCCGAATTATGCTCATAACGATTAAACAAGTTATCCGTTCTTTTACCTTCAACCAATTGTTTCGCATTATAGGTTTTGCCCCGTGAAATATACTTGGCAATTTGATTCATAATTTTTTTAGCCTCTGCCCGTCTGGTTTTACCCAAACCATTAAAGGGTACATTCCGTATCAAATCAATCGGATCTTCCCGCATAACAAATGTACAAGCCCCGGAACGACTGCCAAAAATGCCTTTAGGTTTTAATTTTTTGACATTGGCTTTTTTTTGCTGACCTAAGGCATACACATCATCTGCCACCGCTAAAGAACTATACTGTTTTAACCAAGAAACAATTTCGTCCTTTTTGGTTTTATAACTTTTGGAAAAATACCTATCATATAAAACATACCCCATTAAGGATTTATTTTTCAGTTTTTTTTCCAATGATGAGGCTGTTTTAAAATGCCCCTTTTCTTGAGCCGAAAAAATATCCCGATACGTTTTAACATCTGCCTGACTTAATACTTGATTATCGGCCCAACCGGAAGAAGAGCCGATAACTAAACAAACCACAAAAACAATAATGGCATAAAAACGCATCATCACTTAAAGCAACTCTATTTATTTTCAATTGATTTATATTCAATTTTAGATTGACATTGCTCTCGTGTCAACGTACTAGCTACACATGATTTAACCGTAATTTGCGGAATAGATAACATGCTGTTGCAATATGTACCAGCCCAAGCAATATCTTGAGTTTGTGTCCCCCCAAGCGGCGCAATATTCGCAAAACTGACAGGCACATTCAAACCACCGTAATTCATATTTAAATCCATTCTTTGGATACGAATATTTAAATTATTTTCTAAAGTCAATGTTCCCATACAAAATGCATGTCCGTTTAATGCCGGTTGCACGATATTCACATCATCTATAATCAACTGAATGGATTCAGTCCCACGTTTTTCTTGTGTCGCCACTGCATTTCCCAATTCCGGAAATAATCCGCCACCCGATGCAGGAGCATTCGTTGGTGTTGGATTAACGTTTTCTGCAGGTACATACAACGGCTGAGTCGGTTCTCGTTTAG
>JAFXFY010000146.1 GCA_017513365.1 Alphaproteobacteria bacterium
AATACGGCATTGGAATGGATGGATCAATCTGATGCGGATGGTCAAACCTTAAATGAATATGCAATGAGTGTGTTTATTTTTGGAAACAGCCGTGATGAATTAGAGTTTGGTCAAGAGGAAGTGGAAAAAATCTGTCGTTTACATAACGTTACCCCCGTACGGGATGGGTGGGCAGCACAAGCGGTCTTTTTTGCTCAGTTCCCGACTTATGAAGTTTATCCCAGAACGTTTATGTATTTGTCCCGTGTTGTGGCCTGTGGTCTATGCATGGATAAAACAGCAGAAGGTCGTCAAAAATCTGACTGGGGTCCTGTACCACTGAGTTATTTCAGAACAATTACAGGAACGGCGTATGCTTTCCAATTTCACGTTTCTGAAGAACCTTATGCGGTGGCACATACAGCCTTAATTGGTCCGACAGGGCAAGGTAAAACGACTTTCTTCTCGTTTATGGCGGGGCAAGCCCTTAGAATTCCGGATTTGCATACATACTTTTTTGACCGCAATAACGGTGCTAAAGTATTTGCTTTGATGCAAGGGGCGCCCTATGTGCGTTTTGACGGGGGCGAAGGGGCGGTAACGTTAAACCCGTTTGCTGTGCCGGATACGTCGGATAACCGAGCTTTCTTGCGAACATGGCTCAGAGATATTACCGGTGGGACCGATGCCATGAGTGAACAAGAAATCGCACGTGCAGTTGTAACGGCATTTGAATATTTAAGACCGCAGGAACGATTGTTGAAAAATTTATATAAGGCGTGTTTTGCTCCAAATAGTTTTATGCGGACCGAATTGCAACGCTGGGTTAATGATGATCAATATGGGCGTATTTTTAACTCACCAACCGATAATTTGGATTTGGGTGGATCTCGCTATATGGCATTTGATTTCACGAATATTTTTTCGGATGCAACATTGGCGCCGGCGGTTATCAGTTATATTATGCATCGTATCCATGTTCAAGCTTCGGCAACGGGAACACCCAGTTTGGTGATGATTGACGAAACGGCTCCGATGTTGGAACATCCAATGTTTAAAGAACAATTTATTGTCGGTCTTCGTGAAGGGCGTAAAAAACGCCAAGCTTTCTTGTGTGCTTTCCAACAACCACGGTTTTTGGATGATAATGGGCTTGGAGATGTTATTCGTGGGCAATGTCAAACGGTTATTTTCTTTAGAAACCCACAAGCTAATCCATCCGATTATGCCACTTGGAATTTGACGCCACGTGAAATGAACTTTATTTTGGGTAAAGAATTTGCTGATAGAAAATACGCTATTTTGGTCAGTCGTCCGGCCATTCACGAATCGGTTATTTTGGATGTAGATTTAAGCGGTTTAGGATCTTATTTGAAGGTTTATTCATCCGGTAATAAAAACGTGTTATTGGCTGAACAATTATCCCGTCAATTAAATGATACGGATGCCTTAGTACAGGCTTATTTGGATCGGGCTTAATATTACGGTAAATACCGCCTTGTTTAAGGCGGTATATTTTTTTCTTTACATTTTAGATATTTTTATATATATTCTTTAGTACGAAGCGAGTTGCTTTGTAGAGCCTTGAAACTCTAATTAAATGAATGAACGCCCAATGGGGCGGAAGTCTGCCCAATAATGTGTGGTCCACAAAATAAGCAGAGCTGTTTTACATTCATTTAACAGATTTTCAAGCTCCGTCCCACTAAGGGGACGGATGTTTTTATTTTTGTAAAGGGGGACAATAATGAAACAGACGTGTTTTCAGGTAAATCATACCTATAATCAATTAATTATTCCATTTCGTCGGACGTTGGGCAAGCAATTATTACAATTACGGGAAGATAATGATATGACGGCTTATCAGGTAGCCAAGTGCTTAGATTGTGGGATTTCTTGCGAAGAGATACATGATTATGAAATGGGGCGTTATCATATTATTTCATTTGAAACGTTGTTGGTGTTAGCCGATTTTTATCGCAAAAAGGTTCGAGTTGTTTTTGAAGATATTCAAAAGTAGGTAAATGAGATATGATGCGCAATACCGTCTTGAAAGAGGTGTTAAAAATACTTATGTAAGGAGTGTCTTAACATAAAAAAGGGGGGAACAAGACATGAAAATAATTTCTTTAATTGCTATGATTTTAGTGTTAATCGGCGGTCTGAATTGGGGATTGGTCGGGTTATTTGATTTGAATTTAGTTGCTGCATTATTCGGTACGACGATTTTGGCTCAAATAGTTTATATTTTAGTGGGTATATCGGCATTATGGTTAATTGTAACATCTTTTTCAAAAATAAATATGGAGTAAAAAGTCGTTATTATAAAATCAACCAAAACCGTCTTGTTTTGGTTGATTTTTTATTGTCTTGACAAAATCGGGTAAAGATGTTAGGTTGACGACATGTTTAACTTTTAATTTATGGAGATTTTGTATGACAATTCAAAGAACTTTTTCAATTATTAAACCAGATGCAACAAATCGTAATTTAACGGGAGCTATTAATGCGAAAATTGAAGCCGCCGGTCTCAGAATTGTGGCTCAAAAACGTGTTCATATGACAAAAAAACAAGCCGAAACATTTTATGGTGTTCATGCCGGCAAACCGTTTTTTGATGAATTGGTCAGCTTTATGACTTCTGCTCCGGTGGTTGTGCAAGTGTTAGAAGGTGAAAATGCGATTGCTAAATATCGTGAAGTAATGGGGGCAACAAATCCAGCTAATGCAGAAGAAGGTACAATCCGTAAGGAATTTGCTTTAAGTATCGGAGAAAACTCTGTTCATGGTTCTGATGCCGAAGAAACGGCCAAAATTGAAATTGCTCAATGGTTCAGTGGTAACGAAATCGTCGGATAATTAAATGATGATGAATAAAGGGGGGAAGATATTGACTCTTCCCCCTTTTTTGGTTGTGATTTTGAATGTAAAATTAACCAAATATTAACTTTATTTTGGTATATTTTTTTATGTGTTTTTTTAAGGTGTTATACCCGTTTTGGTCAGAGGTGTGTCTTATGGAAAATTGTCCACATATTCCGGTTTTATTAGATTCCGTTCTTGATACTTTGTTAGAGGATGAAGGGGGTGTCTATATTGATGGCACATTTGGGGCCGGTGGGTATACAAAGGCTATTTTACAAGCTAATCCCAATAATCAAGTGGTTGGATTTGATCGTGATCCGAATGCTGCCCAGACGGCACGCAAAGTACAACAAGATTTTAATGGACGTTTTCGGTTTGTTCATGACTTATTTGGAAATATGGCCAAACATGTGAGTGAACTGGTTGATGGTATCGTGTTAGATATTGGTGTGTCCTCTATGCAAATTGACGAACCTCAGCGGGGGTTTTCTTTTCGGTTTGATGGTCCGTTGGATATGCGAATGGCTCAGGCTGGGTTGTCGGCAAAAGATGTTGTTAATACATTTAAAGAGACTGAAATTGCCGATATTTTATTTAAATATGGGGAAGAAAAGGCTTCTCGTCGTATTGCATCGGCTATTGTTCGGGCTAGAGCCGAAAGTGAAATTTCCACAACCGGTCAATTGGCCGAAATTGTGCATAAGGTGATGCCTCGTCCTAAAGATGGATCGGATTCGGCTATGCGTACGTTTCAAGCGCTCAGAATTTTTGTGAATGATGAATTGGGGGAATTAGAACGAGCATTGTCGGCTTCATTAAAATTATTAAAACCAAATGGGCGTTTGGTGGTGGTGTCTTTTCATTCGTTGGAAGACCGTATTGTTAAAAATTTTATGATGCATTGTGCGGGGCGTACGCCGAATGTTAACCGCCATATGCCGATAGGTGTTTCTCAGCCGATTTTATTTCAAATTATGACCAAAAAACCGATTGTGGCAGATGAGGCAGAGTTAAAACGTAATCCACGAGCCCATAGTGCAAAGCTGAGGGCGGCGAAGCGTACTGAGGTGCTGGCATGAGACGGTGGGGATTTAATTTGTTGTGCTTATTCATCGCAGTGGCCAGTGGGGTCGGCATGTTTATGTTAAAATACAAAGTGATTGAAAAAGAAGAAGAATTGGCTAGACTTCATCGGCAAATCGCTTTTGATAAACGGGAAATTCATATGTTAAAAGGGGATTGGGCCTCGTTAAATGATCCAGAACGGCTGAGGGCTTTAATCGCCGAACAAACGAATTTTAAACCCGTTAGCGCCGGCCAGATTATTGATGTGAATCGTGTGCCGAAACGAGAGGCTGATGAGATGAAAAAATCGGCAACTAAAAAGGGAAAGTAGATGTTTAAACGTAAAGAAACATTTTATTATCCGGGACAAGAAATAGAACAAACAGCGATGGATAAATATCGGTGTTTGGATGGTGCGACTATGGTGGCTTTGAAAAAGGCCAGAGCCCGTATTTCCTTTATTTTATGTGCTTTAACAATTGGGTTTGGTGTCATTATCGGTAAGTTATTTTATTTGACGGTTATGAATTATGAGCCTCGTCAATTTGTACCAAGCGTTTTAAAAACAGATTTTGAATTGGGACGTAAAAACATTATTGACAGACATGGTCATATTTTGGCAACCAGCTTGCCGACGGTGGATTTATCCGTTAATCCGGCGATGGTTAAGGGGGATAAAGAGGAGGTTGCCGCCAATATTGTAAAAGCTTTGCCGGACTTGAAATATGATGAAGTCTTGCGCCGTTTGAACAGTGGTGGAACATTTCGGTACATTAAACGTAATTTAACGCCGGCGGAACGGAACGCCGTTAATTGGCTTGGGTATTATTTTTTATCCGAAACACCGGGGGAAAAACGAGCTTATCCACAACGTAATTTATTTTCACATTTGGTTGGTTCTGTTGATATTGATGGACAAGGCGTTGCCGGTTTAGAACGAGCATACAATACACAATTGGCCGAACGTGATATAGAATTATCCGTTGATTTATCTATTCAAGAGGCGGCTCGTACGGCATTGGATAAAGGAATTGCAAAGTATGAAGCAACTGGGGGGGCTGCTATTGTAATGGATGTAAATACGGCTGAGGTATTGGCTATGGTATCTTTGCCGGATTATACGCCGAATTTGTCGTTAAAATTAACACCAGAACAACAGTTTAATAAAGCATCGCTCGGGATATATGAATTTGGTTCTGTGTTTAAATTATTTAATACGGCCATGGCGTTGGAATATAAAGACATTACCCCGTGGGATGTGTTTGATGCCTCTGAACCAATTAAAATCGGACGTAAACGAATTGAAGATTATCGGGGGCAAGAACGCCCCTTGATGGTTCCGGAAATTTTAATGCATTCATCTAATATCGGAACGGTACAAATAGCTCAAAAATCCGGATATAAAAAACAACAAGAATTTTTAAAACGGTTCGGATTTTATAATGCATTACCAATTGACTTACCTGAACGAGGCGGTGTTTTAGTGCCGGCGGATAAAAAATGGGCAGATATTACCTCTGCTAACGTTGCCTTTGGATATGGTATTTCGGTATCGCCACTGCATTTAATTTCTGGGGTGTCTGCTTTGGTTAATGGTGGATATTACAGAGTTCCGACTTTTTTAAAGGGAGGGAATGATGGCAAACCGGAGGTGCAGGTTATATCCCAAAAAACCAGCGAACAAATGCGTCCGATGATGTGGGCGGTCGTTAATTGGGATTTAAAGAAAAATCATCCGGTGGCAAAATATGCTGTTGGCGGAAAAACGGGTTCAGCCAACTTGATTGAAAACGGAAAATATGTTAAAGGTAAACTCAGAACAACCTTTGTCGGTGTTTTCCCAATGAATGCACCTAAATATGCGGTTTTGGTTGTATTAGAGG
>JAFXFY010000147.1 GCA_017513365.1 Alphaproteobacteria bacterium
CATTATCGGTGGTTTTGCCAAGCTTGGAGAAGATACGGTTATGGTAATTGGTCATGAAAAAGGCCACGACACCGAATCCAGATTGGAACATAACTTTGGTATGGCAAAACCAGAAGGGTATCGTAAAGCTATTCGCTTAATGAGATTAGCCGAACAATTCGGCATCCCCGTTATTACATTAGTAGATACAGCCGGTGCTTTCCCAGGGTTAGAGGGGGAAGAACGTGGACAAGGTCAAGCAATTGCCGCCGGAACAGAAACGTGTTTAGATATTAAGGTACCCCTCATTGCAACCATTATTGGTGAAGGAGGCAGCGGTGGTGCCATTGCTATGGCTGCCGGCAACGTTATTATGATGTTAGAAAATTCCATCTATTCGGTTATTTCTCCGGAAGGGTGCGCCTCTATTTTATGGAAAGACCATAAATTTGCCCCAAAAGCTGCCGAAATTTTAAATTTAACCGCCGGTGATTTAAAACGCCTAGGTGTCATTGATACGATTATTGAAGAACCTAAAGGTGGGGCACATCGTTTTCCACGAGAAACAATGTTAGCCGTCAAAGAGGCGATTCAACATGCCTTAAACGGGCTAAAGGGTAAAACGGGCGATGAATTGCGTCGTATGCGTCAGGATAAATTCTTACAAATGACTCGTTTAGAACAAAATGACGATTAATAAAGAGCAATATGCCTCTTTAAAAATCAATATATTATTCAACAATAAAAATATTTTATACAAATAATTTGACAAATGTTATTTTTGTGATATACTAAAAATATACTGATAGATATACCATAAAAAATAAGGATAACAGATGACTGTAAAACAACTTATTACTCCCTCGGAATTATGGGCTTTTTATGAGCAAAAAAGAGAAGGGTTTTTAACAAAAGAAGAAGAACGTTTTGCCCAAAAAGTGTTTCAATACACTATACGATTATTAAACGGGATTACCTGCAAAGCCAACAGACCTTCTTTAAATCAACAAGCGTTAATTCGGACGGCTCGCATTTGGGTTAAAGAATTTGAAGATTTTAAAAAAGGATATACACAATTACGCCCTTCTACACCCACTCAAAAAATGCCAACAACAATTATTCAGCAGGAAAAAATAGGAGAAACAAAAGCGGACTCCTATTCCGATGCGATTAAAGAAGTTATGGGAGGACATGTCTATACTGCCGATAATCAATATACGATGATGCGAGAACAACCCGTCAGTATCTTTAATCCCAAACGCCGTGGCGAACATCGTTATCCACGCCAACGAAATTAACTAAAAAAAGGTCTCAAAAATCTGAGACCTTTAATTTTTACTTTCTCAAGAAAGATGGTAAATCATATCTTTCATCCATAATAGTCGGTATTTCTTTATTTTCCTTTTGGACCATAGCTTTCGGTGGTCTTGAACTTTTGCCCATTAAACTGGGGAATAAATCCCACAATCCTTCCCGAACTGTTTTCACATTTGCATCGGCTCGTTTAGATTCCATTTGTACCGGTTCTTGAATATCCGGCACCTCGTTAACGGGAACAGGCGCCGGAATCATTGGCACATCTTCATTGAATAACGGAGGCTCAGACACTGTCGGCTTTTCACTAACCTCTACGGCAATATCTACAACAGAGGTACGCCCCCCTATAACCGTTTCGGCAGGAGCTGGACTACTGACCCGTACCGTCGTCGTTGTTTGTATTAATTCGGGTTGTTGCGGTAAAACTTCAGGTTCTGCAATGGGGACAGAAATTTCCGGCATTGTGGGAACAGCTACAACCGTTTCTTGAACCGGAACCCGTGGTTTTTCAGGTGGAACCAAAGGTTCTCCCTCCTTTGTAATACCTGTTGCGACTAAAGACACACGGATTTTGCCACGCAAATCTTCATTAATACAAGTTCCGAAAATAATATTAGCATCCGGATCCAATTCAGCAACAATACGTTCGGTTGCCATATCCACTTCACTTAAAGTTAAATCCGTACCACCCGTAATATTGATTAAAATACTTCTAGCTCCTTTAATGGAAGAATCATCCAACAATGGGTTAGAAATAGCCTTTTGAGCAGCTTCGGCGGCTCTGTTTTCACCACTAGCTTCACCGGTTCCCATCATAGCTCGTCCCATTTCGGACACAACCGTTCTAACATCGGCAAAATCAAGATTAACAAGCCCCGGATTCATGACTAAATCAGTGATAGAACGCACCCCTTGACATAACACATCATCAGCCATTTTAAAGGCCTCTTCAAACGTCGTATTATCGGTGGCGATTCTGAACAAATTTTGGTTTGGAATCACAATTAATGTATCCACAATCCGTTGCAATTCGGCAATACCGGCTTCGGCCGTACGCATCCGTCTGACACCTTCCAACCGAAAAGGTTTTGACACAACGCCAACCGTTAAAATCCCCATATCTTTAGCAATTTTAGCAATAACCGGAGCGGCACCCGTCCCTGTACCACCACCCATACCGGCAGTAATAAATAACAAATGCAATCCTTGTAAATTTTCTTTAATTGTATCGACGGCTTCCTCGGCACTGGCACGTCCTACTTCCGGATTGGCTCCGGCACCAAGCCCTTGTGTAATGGCGACCCCTAATTGAATTCTATCACTCACCAACGAACGAGATAAAGCCTGAGCATCGGTATTGGCCACCATAAATGATACCCCTGTTAAATCTTGAGATACCATATTATTAACGGCATTACCGCCGGCACCACCCACACCGATAACACCGATATTTGGTGTTAATAATACCTCTGGCGGTGGTGTTGCCAATCCAATAGATAACCCCCCTTCACTATTTAAAAATTCTGACTCAGCCATTGCATTACCTTTCTTATCCTAGAATTTTTTTGCCCTTTTTGCCCATCTGACGCTTGCCACGTTGATAAGATACTCTTTTGTCTTATCATTGCATATTTTACCAGTCCAATGCAAGTAGAAAATGTATAAGAATCAAATTGAGTGGGCAATCCTTTTAAAACAGAGGGCCGTCCTAAACGAACGGTAGCACTTAACATGTCCTCGGTTTTTTCCTTAATCCCTTGCAATCCGGCACCACCACCGGCTAAAATTAACCGACGAGTTGCCATTAAAAAGCGTGGATTTTCCTCTAACTGTACAGATATCTTATCTAGTACATCTTCCAATCTGGGAATAACAATAGAAATTAAATTAGATCGGGGCATTTGAATGTTATTACCATCCTCATCCCCCAAAATCGGAACAATTATCCGTTCAAATTCATCACGAGGTGATAAAAAGGCAGCGCCACTTAAAGTTTTTAATCGTTCTGCTTCTGACAAAGAACAACTTAACCCTTGAGCTACATCTCGTGTGATGGCATTCCCACCGGCATGAACTTCATTTAAATTCACCAAGCATCCCCCTAAGAAAGTGGCAAAACTGGTCGTGCCGGCTCCAAAATCTATAACTGTCGCCCCCAACTCTTTTTCTTCATCAGAAATAACGGCTAATGCTGCTGCATAAGGGGACGCTACTTTCATTTCTACACTCACATGACATCTATCCAGTACGGCAACCAAATTCCGAGAACTGCTTTCCGGCAAAAAAACCACATGCATATGAACACCGAGTGTTGGCCCATACATTCCCCGAGGTTCAACGCCTTGTTCCGAATTAACCACATAGCTGAGTGGGAAAGAATGTAAAACCTCTTCACCGGCATGAATATGTTTAGCAATGGCCCCATCCACCAACCGCTTCACATCTGACGCTACAATTTGTCGGCCATCATCTATTTCCATTTCTTCATAGTATTGAACGGAACGCATTTGGCTGGCTGAAATATTGACGATTACCTTATCAATAGACCGTTCGGATTGTTGTTCGGCTTGTTCCAAAACGGTGCGAATACAATCTGTTGCCTTATCCAAATCAACAATAACACCGTTTTTAATCCCCTTTGACGGTGCATATCCCATACCAATAACTTCGGGACGATCATCGGCATTCATTTTTAACACCAAACAACACACTTTGCTGGTTCCGATGTCCAACACGCTCATATAAGATTTTCGTCTACTGGTCCAACGCATTTTTAATCATCTTCCTCTATTAAAGTGGCATCCGTACGAATAATAAAACGATCATCAATTCTTAAATCAATCACTTTTAAATCTTTATCCAACACATGCTCGGTTTCCTGTGCTTTTGTTAAACGCTCTAAAGCCCCCTCTATATCCGTTTCGGGTAAGTATATGTGTATCCCGTCATTCACATCATGTAAAATTAAATTCCATCGTCTGCCCCCGACACGTACGGCCGATACAACATAATTTTTAACAACTGGATATTTATTTAACACCGCAATCAAATCAGCCGTATATTCCGGTGCATCAGATCCAACAACCAAAATTAAATTACTTAAAACCGTTTCGTTATCATCAATCGGTTCCCCGGTTTCATCAAGCGGAAAATACGTTTTATTATGTTGCCATATTGCAATTGGCTTTTTTTCTGTGATACGAATATAAACAGTATCCGGCAAATGACGTTCCACAGACACACTATCCACCCAAGGCAACTCAGCAATTTGATTTTGAACTAACGCCAAATCTATATCCAAAATATCCATACCTTGCACAAGATTAAGAACTTCATTGACCTCTTCTGCTGTTGTCCGATAATGCCCTTCAATACTGACATTTTTTAACGTCAAATGCGTTTTATTTATCATATAAGCATATGTTTGGTAAACACTCTTACGAAAACGCAGCCCAGTTTCACTGACCCAAAAAGCTAACACGCCAATTAGGCATAACAAAGTCCCTACCACTATCAATTTGACTTTTAATGAAATGGCGCTCAATATGCTGCTGTTTTTTTTCTTTATGCGTCGCATTTTGCCCTCTCTACCAACCATACAACCAAATCCTTATATGACATTCCTTGATGTTTTGCTAATTCCGGCACTAATGACACAGGGGTCATACCAGGGTTTGTATTAATTTCTAAAAAGACTAACCTGTCTTTTCCTGATGTATTATCATATCTAAAATCACTGCGAGAAACACCACGACACCCCAATTCTTTATGCAATAATAGCGCTTGTCGCATTGCTTCCTCATAAATCCCCTCAGGGATACGAGCCGGAATAATATGATCAGCACCACCTTGTGCATATTTATTTGTAAAATCATAAAAACCACTGGTCGGTACAATTTCCACAACACCAAAAGCTTTCTCATCCGACACAGCAACCGATATTTCAACACCATCAATATATTCTTCAATCATAACCGGCTTTTGAAATGACCACTTGCTGAGCATTTTGTTCTTGTCCGCAGATGTTTTAATAATAAAGACCCCCACAGATGACCCTTCATCATCCGGTTTTACCACATACGGCATCGCAATAGGATTATCCTCTAATATATCCTTTTTTTCTATCATTAAACCAGGTGCTACCGTCAATCCAATATCGGTCGCCACTTTTTTAGCCAACCGTTTATTCATGGCAATTGCTGACGCAGCTACCCCCGAATGTGTATATGGAATATTCAACAGATTCAACACACCTTGCACACACCCATCTTCACCATATTTACCATGAAGAGCATTAAAAACCGCATCTGGTTTTTCACGCATTAAAATACGAACAAATTCATCTAAATTATGAGTCAAATCAATCGGAAAAGCACTATATCCGGCTTCATTTAAAGCTTGCAAAACCCCTTGTCCGCTTTGTAATGAAATATCTCGTTCGGATGAAATTCCTCCCATTAATACTGCCACCCGTTTCATATGCTTACTCCTTTTCTATCCCCATTTTTTTGACTTCCCATTCCAATTCAACCCCAAAATCATCCCATACTTTTTGCCGAATTTCTTCCCCCAAACTTTCAATATCTTTGGCAGTAGCATCCCCTAAATTAACCAAAAAATTGGTGTGTTTATCCGATACCATAGCACCACCCTTGCGATATCCACGAAACCCTGCTTTATCAATCAAAGACCATGCTTGCAACCCTTGCGGATTTTTAAATGTAGAACCGGCCGTTTTGACCCCAACCGGTTGGTTGTTGTGTCGTTGTTGTTTATACATTTCCATCGTCGCCAAAATATTCGCAGACTTTCCCTCAACTCCTTTTAAAACAGCACGTACAAAAATCCAATCACTGGGCAAATAACATTTCCGATACCCAAACATTTCCGTTTCATTTGGATCAATTTCCCGAATTTCTCCTTCGCCCGTTATCACCATTAAAGAAGTCAATACATCCTGCAAACATTTACCATGAGCGCCGGCATTCATCCGAACGGCACCCCCTATTGTTCCCGGAATACCACTTAAAAACTCAAAACCGGACACCCCTTGTTTTGCCGCTGCCCGAGCCAATTCCATCAAAGAAACACCGCCATCACAGACGATTGTTGTCCCATCAAATTTTATCGTATGAAATCCTTTTCCCAAATGGATTGTTATCCCTGGAATACCACCATCTCGGATGAGTACATTGCTACCACCTCCCAAAATAGTCAAAGGCACAGATGGCATAAATTGCAATAAACGACACAAATCATCAATATCGGCCGGTTCCACATACACTTCGGCACATCCACCGACACCAAACCATGTTTTTTTATTTAGAGGACAGTTGGCAATAACTTTACCTCTGAGTGGTGGTAAAGTATCAACAAGAGACGTTTTAGATTTGAAAAATTTTTTTAAAATCGTTTTCATTTTCGCCTCTTTAATTCCTTTACCAATTTAATGGATTCAGCCGAAATAGTCCCTGCTCCTAAACACACCACTGTATCACCGGCCAAGGTATGTTGAACCACAATATCCGCCAAACTATCAAAACTATCTAAGGCAATAACGTGAGGATGCACAACCGATAATGCCGTTGTAAAAGTTTCTTTATTTATCCCTTCAATCGGTTGTTCACCAGCCGAATAAACATCACATACAATCACGGTATCTGCTTCATGAAAACACGTTAAAAAGTCGGACCACAAATCTTGAAATCTTGTGTATCTGTGTGGTTGAAAAACAGCCATAACCTTACCGGATACAGCCGACCGTACCGCATTAATTGATGCGGCAATTTCAACCGGATGATGTCCATAATCATCATAAACAGCAACCTTTTTAACCGTCCCGCGTAATGTTAAACGTCGTTGAATACCGGCAAATTTTTTAAGCGCTTTTTTGATAACATCGGCCTTAACATCTAATCCAATACCAACTGCGATAGCCGCTAACGCATTTTGCACATTATGACGTCCAAACATATTGAGTGTAATATCTTTTATTTTCGTAAATTTGTTGCCATTTCGTACAAAAACATCAAAAATCAATTTGCCGTTTTTCATCCGAATATAATCAGCATGCACATCTGCTGTTTTATTTAATCCATATGTGATAATTTTTCGTCCAACCGTGTTATCTGCCAACTCTTTAACAACAGGATGATCCGTATTTAACACACTAAATCCATAAAAAGAAGTGTTGTCAATAAACAACCGATAAGCGGCTTTCATATTATCAAATTCTTTGTAGTAATCCATATGTTCGGAATCAATATTGGTAATAACCGATACGGCATGAGGTAATCTCAAAAAAGACCCATCTGATTCATCGGCTTCCACGACCACATATTTGCCTTTACCCAACTGAGCATTTGAAGCCGCTGAATTTAAAATGCCTCCGATAATAAAACTGGGCTTTAATTTCGCTTGCATTAAAATACTGGCCACTAAAGAAGACGTCGTCGTTTTACCATGCGTACCGGAAATACAAATGCTTTGTTTAAAACGCAAAATTTCAGCGAGCATTTCGGACCGATGCCCAATGGGAATGCCCAATTTTTTAGCAGCAACCAATTCGGGATTATCTTCTTTAATGGCGGTGGAAACGACAACGGCATCAACTCCTTTTAAATTATCTTCGTGATGCCCGATAAAGACCGGTATCCCCTTTTCCCGTATCCGAGTGGTATTGGCACTTTCCTTAGCATCTGACCCTTGCACACACAGGCCTAAATCATCCAGCATTTCGGCAATGGCACTCATACCAATACCGCCGATACCAATAAAATGAATCCGTTTTAAGGGGATGGTCTTTTTCATTTTTGATTTCCTTTGACAATATCATCAACCAAATCGGCAATTTCATCAGATACATTGGGTTTGGCTAATTTATAAGACTCTGAAGCCGCTGTGTACAACACCTCTGGTTCATTAATAAGTTGCCCCAAGCGAACAGCAAATTTTTCGGCATCCCAATTATCTTCAGTGAGCAACCACCCAGCACCTGCATCCGAAAATTGACGGGCATTTTCCAATTGATGATTATCTGCGGATGTCGGCAGAGGAATTAAAATCGCCGGACGACCGATAATTTCGGCTTCGGTAATTGTAGAAGCCCCAGCCCGACCAATAATCAAATGAGATTTTTCAATCAATTCTGGCATATTATCAAAAAATGATTTCAGTTCAACAGATTTAAATCCTTTATCTTTGTACAAAATCTTAGCTTCATCCATATCCTCCGGACGTACCTGAGCCGTTACGGATAATTTTGCCCGAACATCTTTCGGCAGTGCCAACAACGCATGTGGTAATTTACGGGTAAAGAATGTTGCCCCTTGACTCCCCCCAAAAATCAGCAAATTAAACCCATTATCCATCAACGGATACGGGGCATGTTTTTTAGCCAAAATCTGAGGTCTAACCGGTTGCCCAACCCATACGGAACGAACATTTGTCGGAATACGATGTGTTGGATTAAAAGCGGTCAAAATCAACTTGGCATTTTTGGCCAAAAATCTGTTAGACCGACCCAAAACGGCATTTTGTTCGTGCAATATAACCGGTATCCGCCACATATGAGCCGCCATCACAGCCGGAATAGAGGCATATCCACCTACCCCTATAACCACATTCGGATTAAGGCGTTTTAATAACATAAGTGCTTGAACAACCCCACAATATAATTTCCAAGCCCCTTTTAACTTACCCCAAAAAGAACGCCCCATAACATGTTCTGCCGTCAAATGATATGTTTTAATACCTTCTAATCCCCGAAAGGCACTCCCTCGTTTATCTGTAATAAAAGCAACCTCATACCCTTTACGAATTAAGGCCTCAGAAATGGATTCCGCCGGAAAAATATGGCCACCGCTGCCACCGGTTGTTACTACCGCCAAAGGCTTTTTTGTTTGATTTTTTTTCTTACTCATCTTACCCTCTTTCATTTTACTATTCCAATCCACGGCTGAGCGTATGCCTTTTTGTTAACGCCAAAATCGCACCGAATGCGAACCCGATGGATACCAACGATGAACCGCCATAAGAAATAAACGGTAAAGTCATTCCCTTTGTCGGCAATAAATTCAAGGTTGAACCCATGTTTACAATAGCCTGAAATGCAATTTGTGTCAATAATCCACCCACGGCAATTTGGCAAAAAAGATTGTTTTCACCTCGCATCAACCAAAATCCACGTAAAACAATATAGGCAAAAACACCCACCAAAACTGCTGTAATAATAAATCCGAATTCTTCTGCCGATACCGCCAAAATAAAATCTGTATGCGCATCGGGTAATTCATATTTAACGACCCCTTCCCCAGGACCTTTACCAAACCAACCAGCATTTTTTAAGGTTTCCATAGATTTTTCCACTTGATAGGCTTCCCCTTGTTCCGGACTCAAGAAACGATTAATGCGGGCATGTACATGATCAAAAACAAAATAGGCCATGACAATGCCAGAGGCCGCTAATCCTCCCAAAAACACAATAACAGATATCGGAATGCCGGATAAAAATAACTGGACACCAAAAATGGCAATAACC
>JAFXFY010000148.1 GCA_017513365.1 Alphaproteobacteria bacterium
GGCCTTGTATCTATTATGCTTTTTGCTTACGATTTTACGGCTTTATAAAAATCATATCCCCCCATAAAAGAGTAAACATTATCAAAGCCATTTTGCATTAAAATTCTGGAGGCGCAATAACTGGTATATCCTGTTGCACAAGACAAGACCACTTTTTTATCCTTTGGAATTTCATTTAAACGCTGTCTGATTGCCATAATCGGAATGTTAATGGCATTTTGAATCGTTCCTTGCTGATACATCATCGGTGGGCGAACATCTATAACAAGGGCATCTTCCAAATCTTCCACAAAAGCAGGTTTTACTAATCCGTTTATAATATTATCGGCATTCATGCCCAACACATTGACAGGATCTTTCGCACTGGAATACGGTGGCGCATAACAAAGTTCCGCATCAATCATATCTTGAATAGATCCGTTATTTCTCATAATAGTTGCCACCACATCAACCCTTTTTTCAACACCACTTTTACCTATTCCCTGAATGCCCAAAATTTTTCCGTCTTTGTTAAACAATAACTTAAATAAAATTGCATCAGCATCCGGATAATATCCGGCATGAGAACGTGAATACACATACGTTTTTAAATATGGGATTTGCTTTTGTTTTAATTGCTTTTCATTATTACCTGAACTTGCAACCGTTAAACCGAACACTTTAACAACCGAAGTTCCTTGCGTATTTTTATATGTAGAACGCACCCCGTTAATGTTATCGGCAATAATACGCCCTTGACGGTTGGCAGGCCCTGCTAATGGCACCAAAGTATTTTGTAAACTGACAAAATCTTTTATTTCCACATTATCGCCAGCAGCATAAATAAATGCATCAGACGTTTTTAATGTTTCATCAACAATAATGCCTCGGTTGATTTTAAGTCCGGCTGTTTCTGCCAATCGGATTTCAGGTTTAACACCAACGGCCAAGACACACATATCAAATTCAACTTCTTTGCCAGAATTTAAAATAATTTTATTGCCGTCAAACTTTTGAACACCATCCGACAAAATCAAATCAATTCCGTTGGATAGCATTTCTTTATGAGCAAGTTGTACCATTTCCACATCAAAAGGCGCCAAAATCTGATTGTTCATTTCAATCAAAGAGGTTTTTAAGCCCATTTCTATCATATTTTCGGCAACCTCTACGCCAATAAAACCGCCCCCGATAACTGCTACTTTATGAATGTTGTTTTCCTTAATATGGGCTTTGATTTTATCAGCATCATAAAGTGAACGCACCACAAATGTTTTGTCTTTATTCAAACCTTCAAAGTTGGGCACAATGGGAGTTGCCCCCGTTGCTATTACCAAGTAATCGTATGAAATTTGCTCATCTGTACTTGTTATAACATACTTTTCTTCTTTATTGATTTGAACTACTTCTGTTTTAAGTTTTACATCAATATTAAACCATGACTTAAATTTTTGAGGATTAGAAACCAATATGTTATCACGATTTTCAATCACACCGGAAATATAATAAGGCAAACCACAATTAGCAATAGAAACTTCATCCGTCTTTTCCAATATGGTAATTTGGGCTTGTTCATTTAATCTTCTGAATCTGGTTGCAC
>JAFXFY010000149.1 GCA_017513365.1 Alphaproteobacteria bacterium
GTGATATTTTTTATCTTTTAACGTATTATCATTCCCTTTAGATAACGATTGAACCCCTCCAACAATAACGGCATCCACTTGAGCCTCCATTAAAGCATTACAGACCAACGGTACCTCATGAGGTGTTAAGTCTAATGGTAATTTAATTACAATCTTCGGAGGTCGAATCGGCGCCGCCTGAGCAATAGCTGCCCGAACACTACGTACAATTGGCACAACAGTTGCTCGGTCTGTCATCAAACGAGATAATTCCACTTCAGGATGAGCAAAATTCAACACCAAATAATCACAATAAGGGGCCACTTTTGAAGCCATAAGAGCAAACTCATGTTCATACGTCATGTGTTGGCCTTGTTTAATATTTTCGGACTCTGTCGGTGTTGAGGTTGTAATATTAACCCCGACAAAATTGGGTAAATGCCGTCTGGATATCAAATTGGGGATAATCGCTTGAACTCCTGGATTTCTATATCCTAAAGATTGCATTAAAATGGCTTTATCTTGACGCAAATACATCACCTTTTTAAAGGGCATTTCCTTTTCTAACGTATAGGAGCCAAACTCACCAAAGCCATATCCTAAAGCAATCATCCCGTCAATCACGTTTCCGCGTTTATCTAAACCGGCGGCAACACCGATAGGGTTTTTAAAATGATACCCCATCACATCTATACCCAACACTTTATTAAAAATACGCCGATCGGCAAAAGCTCCGTCCCGTATACCATAAACAATTAATCTTTTGGATAATGACGGACTGATTTTATGGGATACCCACCAAAAAGCCGTAAACAGCATATTAGACAGGTTTGCTTTACCATAGCGAGGTACTTTCATGTTTACTCCGTTTCTTTATATTTTTGACGCAATTCTTCCACCCGTTCAGGCAAGATTTTTTGAAACAATGGTTCAGATTGATTGATTTGATGACCGCTTGTCAGTGTTTTCAACTCTTCAGCCATTTTTGATGGTACCCAAACCGGATTTGTTTCAATGTTCAAAACCTTATTCATACGCTCAGCTGTCGCTGGCATAATCGGTGCTATCAATCTGGCATACAAACGAATTAAATTTAAGGCGGTATACAAAATTGTACCGGCACGATTTAAATCCGTTTTAGCGGCTTTCCACGGTTCAGTTTTGGCTAAATAGTTATTACCTGCCACCAAAATTTCACGCAAATCAGCCATAGCCTTGCGGAACTCTAACCCATCCATATGGTTGTAATAGGTTTTAATTGTGTCATCCAATAACGCATACAATTCGGTTTCAGCCTCTGTGATTTCACCACAGGCCGGAACAACTTCACCAAAATTAGCCACCGTCATTTTTAAAACACGGTTAATAAAATTACCAAGAACGTCATTTAAGTCTTTGTTAATTGTGGCGGCAAATTGTTCAAATGAAAATGAGGTATCATCAGATTCCGGGGCATTAGCAATTAACCAATACCGCCAGTAGTCAGCAGGGAATTCCTCCAAAGCTTGGTCTAAAAATACACCACGATGAGCCGATTTTGAAAATTTACCACCCGCAAAATTCAATAGTTCATCCCTTTTAAGAAAGAAACTTCCGTCCATTTTTCACCTGTACCACGCAATGTGGCTGGGAATGAAATGGTGTGATATGGAATATTATCTTTGCCCATAAATTCGGTATGACGCACATCAGAGGCATTTAACCACCAATCTTCCCAATTGCGATTTGCCGGATCTTCATCAGCCCACTGTTTTGTAATACCGATATATCCGATTGGAGCATCAAACCACACATAGAAAACTTTATTTTCAAAACCTTCTTTCGGAACAGCAAACCCCCATTTTAAATCACGGGTAATACCCCGTTCTTTTAACCCTTCCTTGAGCCATTTTTTAGCTACCGTATAGGCAATATCCGGCCAAATACCTTTTTTGGTTTCAATCCATTTTTCCAGTTCGGCTTCCAATTTCGGCAATTGCAAAAACAAATGCTTTGTTGGACGAATTTCAATATTGGTACTGCCAGACAATACAGAGCGAGGATTAATTAAATCAACCGGATCTAAAACTTTAGTGCAATTTTCACATTGATCTCCTTTAGCTTTGTCATATCCGCAATGAGGGCAAGTTCCCATCACATAGCTATCCGGTAAATAACGATCATCATCCGGAGAATAAACTTGATTGGTCGTTCTTTCTTCAATTAAACCATTTTTATCCAACGCATGAAAAATGCGATAAGTCATTTCTTTATTTTGTTCGGAACTTGTTCGGCCAAAATAATCAAAGGATAAATTAAACCCTTCATACATTTTAACATGTAAATCATGATATTTTTTACAATATGCCTCAACGTCCATTCCTTCTTTGGCCGCTCCGACCTCAGAAGGTGTTCCGTGTTCATCAGTTCCATCAATAAATAAAACATCTTCCCCTTTTTGTCGCAAATATCTGGCATACACATCAGCCGGCAAATGGCAACCTATTAAATGGCCTAAATGCGGCAAGCCGTTGACATATGGTAATGCGCTGGTAATTAATTGTTTCGTCATTTTATTTTTTCCTTTTTACTAAATACAATTGTTTTTTATCATATATACCACACAACCCACCTCTTCGCAACGATTATTTCATTTTTTTCCCCATCTTTATTGCATAAAAAACAAAAAAAGAATGAAGAAAACTTGATTTTTATTTTAAAATAGTGTATAGTACAGTCAATTAAGTTTATTTTTTTCATGAAAGGATAATAAGTTATGGCTCGCGTAACCGTAGAAGATTGTGTTGAAAAAGTTCCAAACCGTTTTGATTTGGTATTAATTGCCGCTGGTCGTGCAAAGGCTTTAGGGGCCGGTGCACCACTCACAGTTGATCGTGATAACGACAAAAATACTGTTGTGGCTTTGCGTGAAATTGAAGAAAGCACGATTGATTTAAATCAAGTTAAAGATGGTATCATTATCGGTATGCAAAAATATGTCGGCGCTCAAGAAAATGAAGTAGATACAGAAGAAATTAAAGAAGTTGAAGCCGAAATTCAAGGTGACAACTTGTATGCAGACGCCGAATTTGTTGAATCCGACGCTTTTCAAGTTGTGGATGATTTAAACGCTTAACACAAAAAGCGAGGGGTCCGTATGCGGCAATATGAGTTAGTAGAACGGGTTAAATCATATGATCCAAATGCTGATGAGGTTGCCTTAAACCGTGCTTATACATTTGCTTTAAAAGTACATGGTTCACAAAAACGTGAATCGGGTGAGGCTTTTTTTTCTCATCCTGTTGCTGTTGCCGCTATTCTAACTGAATATAAACTGGATAGTGCCACCATTATGGCGGCCTTATTACATGATACGGTAGAAGATACAGCCGCTTCATATGAGGATATTGCTGCGTTATTTGGTGATGATGTGGCTTTATTGGTTCAAGGTGTTACAAAACTTGATAAACTGCAGGTCAAATCCGAAGCATCTAAACAAGCCGAAAACTTCCAAAAATTTGTCTTAGCCATCAGTGAAGATATTCGTGTTTTATTAATAAAATTGGCTGATAGATTGCATAATATGCGCACACTCGGCGTCCGAAAACCGGAAAAACGCATCAAAGTGGCACGTGAAACAATGGAAATCTATGTACCACTCGCCGAACGTATTGGGATGCAAAACTTGAAAGATCAACTGGAAGATTGGTCTTTTAAATTTTTACATCCTGAGGCCTATGAATCCATCCAAACCCGATTAAATTTCTTAAAAAAACAAGGCAAAGATCAAGTTTCCCAAATTATGGAGCAACTCCATAAAGATATTGCCGAACACCATATTAAGGGAGAAATTACCGGACGTGAAAAACGCCCATACTCCATTTGGCGTAAAATGCAAAAACAAAACATTGCTTTTGAGCAGGTTTGTGATGTAATGGCATTTCGGATTGTGGTTGATACTGTGGAAGAATGCTATAAAACATTAGGAGCTATCAACACAAAATATCCAATGATTCCAGGCAGATATAAAGATTTTATCTCAACCCCTAAACCAAACGGATACCGTTCACTGCATACTGGCGTTATCGGTCCACTTAATCAACGGATAGAGGTTCAAATCCGCACCCACGAAATGCATCAAGTCGCTGAATATGGTTTGGCCGCTCACTGGGAATATAAACAAGGGCAACACCGAGACGGTAAACAATACAGATGGCTCAGAGAACTGCTTGATTTAATGAAACATTGTGCCGATCCAAATGACTTTTTGGAACACAGTAAGATTGCCATGTATCAAGATCAAGTGTTTTGTTTTTCACCCAAAGGGGATTTAATTACCCTACCAAAAGGGGCAACACCGATTGATTTTGCTTATGCTGTCCACTCACGGGTAGGGGATAGCTGTGTCGGCGTAAAAATTAACGGTAAAATAAAACCACTTAGAACCTCCTTACAAAACGGTGATCAAGTGGAAATTTTAACGGCTAAAAATCAAACGCCGTCTCCAGAATGGGAACGTATTGCCGTTACAGCCAAAGCAAAAGCAAATATTCGCAGATTTTTACGCATTCAAAAACGTAATAAATACATTGAATCGGCTAAAAACCAATTTAACACAACATGTAAAGACTACGGATTAACTTGGTCTGAAAAAGATTTGGTGCCGTTTTTGGCCCAATATAAAGCCGAAACAACAGATGATTTATTGGCCTCAATCGGGGAAGGATTAACACCATTCACCGAAGTATTTCATTTAATTCATCCGTCTCAAAAATTATTGTTAAAACGAGCGATTAACTTCTTTAAAAAGGCAAAAACAGAACACGGGGCAGACAAAAATATGCCCGTTACCGGTTTGGTTTCTGGAATTTCCCTCTCTTTTGCAAAATGTTGTCATCCAGTACCGGGGGATAAAATTGTCGGTATTGTAACCACTGGAAAAGGCGTTGCTATTCATACACAAGATTGTCCAGTCTTGCAAAAATTTGCGGATGAACCGGAACGCTGGTTAGATGTCGCTTGGAATGAATCGGCTATTAAAGACAAAAGAATGACTGTGCGCATTAAGGTTGGATTAGAAGATACTCCCAATGCTTTAACGGAATTATTAAATATTATGACCAAACACAATGTGTCTATATCTAATTTCAATACTCTCAATCGTTCAGAAGGGTGGAGCGAAGTTTATTTTGATATTGAAGTGAAAGATAGTGATCATCTAGATGTCTTATTACAAGCCGTTCGTGCCTACAAAAAAGTATCATTTGCTCAACGGGTTAGAGGATTATAAATGATTGTCGGTATCGGGACGGACATTGTACAAATTCGCCGAATTGAATTATCTATTCGCAGATGGGGCAATAAATTTTTAAATCGCATTTTTACCGAAAATGAACGTAAAACGGCTGAAAAATTATCAGCAGAGCCCAGAATGGCCTATTATGCCAAACGATTTGCCGCTAAAGAAGCATTTTCAA
>JAFXFY010000150.1 GCA_017513365.1 Alphaproteobacteria bacterium
CCCTGTGTCAAAGCAACAGATGCCGATTTAGGTGAATATCCGGTTGCAAACGCATTTAATGATTCATCTTCAATAATATATACTTTTGGCATAGGCAATCCAGCCATCAAAGCCGTATTTTCAACCAAACGGTATATTTCCTGATTTTCTGCTGTTGTACCATCTAACGGTTTAGCACCGGCAAAGCCCAACATCATTTTATCGCCAAACAAACAACTAAAAAACATCCAAATCAACCCTATTCCGGCAACAATCGGCATACAGGCTATCACCGTTTTATTAATCATGGGTAATGCAGACTGAAAGCCCCCCGGACTATCAAGACTAAAAACAACTGCACAAACAACATAAAACAACGCAACCAATGATATAGGAAAAAGCAATATCAATAAAATTGTTTTAAAATTATTTGACTGAATATGCTCATAAGCGGTAATTGCTTTTGCCATTAAAAACACTCCGACTAAAATTGAACCTTAGGTGCCACCTTAACAGCTGCTTTTTCTGCTTCTTCTAATTCAAAGAAATGTTCTTCCGTAATACCGAAACGATTAGCAATAATATTACTTGGAAATACACGAATTTTTCTATTTAAAGACATAACAGCCGTATTGTAATATTGGCGGGCAGCCTGAATTTTATCTTCTGTATCAGCAATACGAACCTGCAAATCCAAAAAGTTTTGATTAGCTTTCAAGTCCGGATAACTTTCTGACAACGCAAAAATTGATTTCAATGCTCCGGACAACATATTTTCATGTTGTTCTTTCTGAACGGAAGATCCATTAATACTCATCGCCATATTACGCGCATTAATAACATTTTCTAAAGTTTTTGATTCGTGTTTGGCATAACCTTTAACTGTTTCAACTAAATTCGGAATCAAATCATAACGACGTTTTAATTGTGTATCAACCGTACTCCAAGCTTCTTTTGTTTGCACTTGTGCCGTAACTAAACTATTATAAACAGAAACAACCCACAAAGCAATCACAATCAAAATACCGATAAGAACAAGAAAACTCATAAAACACTCCTTTCTGAAAAAATATATATCTATGATTACAGTGTATCAAATTTATAACAGATTGCAAGTGAAAAACAACTGTTTTATCATAAATATTTTATTCTTATTTTTCGTTTTGACTTGACAAACAAAATTCAAGTGGTAAAGTATAGTATTCAGTTTTAAAAAGAAAGGATTGTTTTGTATGCACCCTTGGCACCAAGTTGCACATTATTCAGAATTTCCAAGCATTATTCCAGCAATTATTGAAGTTCCGAAAGGCTCACAAATAAAATATGAATTAGACAAACAAAGCGGTTTACTTAAAGTTGACCGTATTTTGTACAGTGCTGTTCATTATCCGGCTAATTACGGTTTTATTCCACAGACATATGGGGATGATAACGACCCATTGGATATTTTAGTTTTAAGTCAGTTTCCGGTGTGTCCGCTATGTATCATGCGTGCCCGTCCCATTGGTGTTATGAAAATGGTTGACGG
>JAFXFY010000151.1 GCA_017513365.1 Alphaproteobacteria bacterium
ATATATTTCATTGGGATACTGGTTAGATAAAGAAAAATGTGGTAAAGGATATATGACCGAAGCGGTTAAATTAATTGAAGATGATTTATTTGAGCAAAATGCAACCAGATTAATTATCCAAAATGATATTGAAAATATGGGCTCCGTTAATGTTCCAAAACGATTAGGATATCATTTAGAGGGCATTGCACGAGCCGATTTTTATTCGGAATATCTTAACAGCTATCGTGATATTTATACATGGTCTAAGCTTCATCCCGATATAGAAAAACAACGAGGATAGCCTTTATATATCGCCCTTTTATAACCAAAAAGGCGATATTTTTTATTTTAGGGCTTTACATTTATATTTTAAAGGTCTAAGGTATTACCACAAAAAAAACAAAATGAGGATAAAAAAATGGGAAAAGTATTAAAACCTGCTGACACATTATTGGGTCCTCTGCCCGTTGTGTTAGTTTCTTGTGGTTCAATGAGTAAACCGAATGTGATGACTGCTTCTTGGACGGGTATTATGAATTCTAATCCGCCAATGACTTATGTCTCTATCAGACCATCCAGAAAAACGCATGACATAATCAAACAAACAGGCGAATTCGTTTTAAACATTGTGGATGAAGCTCATTTAACTGCTTTGGACTTATGCGGTCAACTCAGTGGAAATGACGTAGATAAATTCAAAAAAGCAAAATTAACACCTAAACCGTGCGAGCATTTAACAGCTCCACAAATTGCCGAATGTCCTATTTCGTTGGAATGCAAAGTACATTCCGTAAATTGCTTAGGTTCTCACGATAAATTTTTGGCAGAAATCGTTGGTGTGTATATCAAACGTACGTATTTGGATGAACATGGAAAATTAGACCCGTTAAAAGCCGATTTTATCAGTTATATGGGTGGGCATTATTTCGGTATCAGCAAATATTTAGGTCAGTTCGGTTTATCCGTTCAATCTGAAGAAGATAAAAATGCCACAAAATAAAGGGCAATTCTATGAAAAGCATCGAAGACCGCCTTACCGATTTAGAAATTTATTTAGCCAATCATGAAAAAATGCTGGATGAATTAAATGAAGAAGTATTGCGTCAATCTAAAATCATTGATACATTAGTTCGTCAGAATCACATTTTGATGAATGCGTTAAAGGACAGTGCCGTCAAACCATTGTCCGAAGAAACAAAACCACCTCATTATTAAAAGGATATACCAATGAAAAAAACATCCCTCTTTTTGATTTGTTTTATCAGTATCATTTGTGGTTATATGCTGACATGGTGTGCTGACGTCATTTGGCATAAAATGCATGAAAAACGCATACTGGTTATGATTTCCAGTTGGAAACGCCCCCTGTTATTATCGGGCCAAATTATCCGTTTTGCCAATCAAACATACGATAATTTTGACATCAGCGTTTCGGTAAAAGGAGCCGAAGAACATTGGGTTCGCTCTACCTTTATGCAAGAATGGCAAGAGATGATGAAATCTGGCAAATTACGTGTCCGTTTTGATAAAAACAAAGATCAACTAGCCAATTTATTGGATACCGTGCGAGATGTCAACTTAGATGACTATGATTATTTTTGTAAAGTAGATGATGACGATTGGTATGCACCAACCTATTTAGAAGAGGTCAATGAATGGCTTCATAAAGAAGATAACATTTCCTTATCTCACTCTAGAAAAGCGACGTTATTACGCAATGGAGATGATGCCGTTTGGATGGGGTTCAACACGTCTGTTTTATCTGGTCCAACAATGTGTTTTGACAGACGGGTAATGGATGCGGCATTAAAAATAGAAAAAGATCCAGCCGCTTTAGAACCATTATACAGTAAAGCGCAGGTATTGGCCTTAAAAGGAATTCGTGAAGATGCAATGCTACATCAAATCGCCGAAAAATTAGGAAAAAACCAATACAGAATGACATCGCCTTATAACATCATTTATGGTCAACAATATCCGTCTGTTATTCGTGGCAATTATTTAAAATAATTTCAAAAAAAGCCCTTGACGTAGAACGACAAAAGACTTAAACTGTCGTAAAACAAAGGGGCTTTATATGAAAATAACACCGCTGACACAAAATATTTTTAGTACAAATGCCTTAAAAGCGTTACGGGAATTAATGGGCAAACAAATGCCTCACCAAAAACGCCTTGATAAGATTGTGGCGCTTATTACCGAATATCTGCACGTCAATGTGTGTTCTTTATATGTTTTGCGCCCTGGGGATTTATTAGAATTATTTGCCACAAAGGGATTAGATGAAAAAGCCATTCACGAAACATTCTTACGGGTGGGTGAAGGCTTAATCGGTGAAGTTGCCTTGCAACGTAAAACATTGATTTTTGAAAATGCCTGGGAACACCCAAGTTTTGTTTACAAACCGGAAACAAAGGAAAAAGCCTTTAAATCCCTTCTTGGAGTCCCCATTATCCGAGGGGATAATCTGTTAGGCGTTTTAGCAGTTCAAACAACACATACTCAGGCATTTTCAGATGAAATAACCGAAACGATGCAAACCATAGCGATGGTGTTGGCCGAAATTTTAGCAACCTATCAATTAGAGGTTAAAGAAAACCTTATCAAAGTGGAATCTCGCTCTAAAGTAGATGGTGTGCGTTTAATCGCCGGTGTTGCCGTCGGGCAAGCCGTCTTACACAGGCATTCAGAACGTATTACAGATATTTTGGCAAAAAATACCAATGTAGAACTAAAAAAATTAAAAACTGCATTAGAGGCTGTTGAAAGTGATATTCGTTCATTGTTGGATGCTCCAGATATTCAAGCCGATCAGCAGGATATGCTCACATCCTATTTATTATTTATCCAAGATAAAGGGTGGATAAGCAAAATTACAAAAGTCATTGAAACAGGTTTAACGGCACAGGCAGCTGTCCAAAAAGTCGGAGACGAAACCTCCGAACGAATGGGAAAAATTCAAGATACTTACATTAAAGAACGTATTCATGATTTAAAAGATGTGTCCAATCGTTTAATTCGTTATTTAAACGGCAAAAATACTACTGTTCAAAACATTAAATTACCTAAAAATACAATTTTAGTGGCTCACAGCATGGGACCGGCCGAATTATTGGATTATGACACCGAAAAGATTAAGGCCATTGTATTGGAAGAAGGATCACAAACCATGCATGTGGTTATCGTGGCTCGCTCTTTAAATATTCCGGTATTGGGTGGTATTCATAATATTTTTTCATTGGTTAATGGCGATGATGAATTAGCGGTTGATGCTACAAAAGGATTACTGTATATCAATCCGTCAAACGAGGTTTTAGATGAATTTGACGATAAATTGCAAATTCAAAAACGATTAACGGCTCATTACCAAAAGCTTAAAAAATTACCTGGTGTTACAGAGGATGGCATACCTATTGCCTTAAGCGTAAATGCTGGCTTATCTACCGATTTATTAATGCCGGAAGGGACTTATTTTGATGGAGTCGGACTCTATCGGACGGAATTACCGTTTATGACCAGTGAACAATTACCGGATGTAGAAACACAAACCGATATATATCGGCGCGCAATTTTAAGCTTAGGCGGAAAACCAATTGTATTCAGAACATTGGATATTGGTTCAGATAAAATCTTACCCTATTTTGAAAATACGGGCGAAAAAAATCCGGCGATGGGATGGCGTTCCATTCGTATTACTTTGGACAGACGTGCCCTACTCCGTGGACAGCTTAGAGCCTTTATTCGGGCGGCAGAAGGTAAAGAATTACGCATTATGTTCCCGATGATTGCCTCCATTAACGAATTTTTAGAGGCAAAAAAAACACTACAAATTGAACTGGAACGAGAACGTCAAAAAGGTGGGATTTTACCTTCGGCTGTAAAGGTCGGAACAATGTTAGAGGTTCCCTCTTTAATGTTTCAATTAAATGAATTGGTCAAATTAGTGGATTTTGTTTCCATCGGCACAAATGATTTAGCACAATTTTTATTTGCCACCGACCGAGGCAACCCCATGATTTGGGACAGATATGATTCATTGTCTCCAGCTATGTTAAAAGCATTAAAATACATAAATGACATTTGCAAGGAAGCCGGCATTCCTTGTTCCATTTGTGGGGAAATGGCCAGTAAACCACTGGAAGCCATGGCCTTAGTCGGACTGGGCTTTACCTCGTTATCTATGACGCCGGCGGCTTTAGGGGCTATTAAAGCCGTTGTCAGATCCATGAATCAAAAAGAGGTAGCCGATTATTTAAAAACACAACTGAGTTCTCCCTCTGCTACTTTACGGGATAAGCTAAAATCCTATGCAACGGACCACGATATTTTTATTTAAAGGATGGAAATGCAGATAAAAGCGATTATTTTAGGGGCAGACAAAGGAATTACGGGGACAGATGAAACGCCCAAGATTTTTAAGCCGATTTGTGGCACGCCAATAATTAACGTTTTGATAAACACCATTGAAGAAGCCGGCATTTCGGATATTTATGTCGTTGTTAATCCAAAGGTCAAAAAACAAGCACAGGATTTGATTTCTCATACCGTTTTATCCCAACCGGCTCCCTTAGGCACCGCTCATGCCGTTTTAATGGCTCGCCCTGCCCTCCAACCATTTAACGGCAGTGTATTGATATTATTCGGAGACACTCCCCTTATCAGTTCTACAACCATTAAGCGTATGATTGATAAACAAGCCGCCGGTTCAGATATTGTTGCTTTGGGCTTTATTCCGGCAGATTCCAGACGATACGGCCGATTAATTATGGGGGATAACGGATTGGAAAAAATTGTGGAATATAAAGATGCCACCGATAGTGAACGGACTATCAAATTATGCAATTCCGGCGTTATGTGCGTGAACGGAAAATATATTTTACAGCTATTG
>JAFXFY010000152.1 GCA_017513365.1 Alphaproteobacteria bacterium
AACGGTTAATGGCAACCCCTTTGCGGCCGATTTTGAAAATGGCTTCGGCAAGGCCTACCGGACCCGCAATCATAATATCGCCATCTTTGGTTTTTAATGTTGATGGTTTCGCATAAAATTCTTGCAAATCTGCCCCCATCGCATCTAAGGCTCGGGCTTCGGAACAATTCATCAATGCATGGTCCACCGTATGATATTCTGTTACACCTCTGAGTGTGCGAGAGAATGTAAATTCACCATTGTCATAGGCGCATTTCCAACCCCGTTCATATTCCGGTTCCGTAGCATCCAATCTGGCTGTAAAGGAATCATCATAAACTTTTGAGGAGTTAAACATACCGGCCGTGGCCATTTGGCTGATGATTTTAAATGGCACCCGTTTGGACATAGACATAATCAAGCCTCTGGCCTTTCTGGCTTGTTCAATGCGTGCTAACAAATCGGCACCCGCAATTTGAGTTCCGTCAGCCATTACCAACACAGCATCTTGAGAGCCGACATTGACCAAGTATTCTTCCAAAGCGTTATCGTCTTTGAGGTAGATTTCGCTGTTCCCACGTTTTGCACGATATAATGGTGGTTGAGCGATGTAGACATAGCCTCGTTCAATCAGTTCCGGCATTTGACGGAAAAAGAAGGTTAATAACAACGTTCTGATGTGAGCCCCATCCACATCAGCATCGGTCATGATAATGATTTTGTGATAGCGGGCTTTATCGGCGTTAAAATCATCACGGCCAATACCGGTACCAAAAGCTGTTACCATGGTCCCGATTTCGGCAGAGCTGAGCATTTTATCAAATCTGGCCCGTTCCACGATCAAAATTTTACCACGCAAAGGTAAAATGGCTTGGTGAGCCCGATCACGCCCTTGTTTGGCTGACCCGCCGGCAGAATCCCCCTCAACAAGGAAGATTTCGGATAAGGCCGGATCTTTACATTGACAATCGGCCAATTTACCAGGGAGTGAGGCCATATCCAGCGCCCCTTTTCTGCGTGTGAGTTCACGTGCTTTTCTGGCGGCTTCACGAGCAGTAGCGGCCTCAATGACTTTACCAATCACACTGCGTGCTTCGGATGGATGTTCTTCAAACCATTGGCCGAGTTTATCACCGACAATGTTTTCCACAATCGGACGCACTTCGGAAGACACTAATTTATCTTTTGTTTGCGAGGAAAATTTCGGATCCGGTACTTTGACGGATAACACAACCGTTAATCCTTCACGCATATCTTCACCGGATAATTCCACTTTTTCTTTTTTTGTAAGGCCTGTTTCGGCGGCATAGTTGTTAACCGTTCTTGTTAAAGCAGCGCGAAGTCCGGCCAAGTGAGTGCCACCATCGCGTTGTGGAATGTTGTTTGTAAAGCATAAACATGTTTCATGATACCCGTCTGTCCATTCCAAAGAAACTTCAACCGTTACACCATCTTTTTCACCGGATAACGCAAATGGTTCGGCATGCAAAGAATTTTTGGACGCATTTAAGTATTTAACGAATTCACGAATACCACCTTCATATTTAAACTCAACCGTTTTGGGTTCGCTGGAACGATTATCTGTTAGGCACAAATACACGCCGGAGTTCAAGAAAGCGAGTTCCCGCATACGGTGTTCCAAAGTTTCAAAACTAAATTCCGTAATGGCAAAAATGGACGCATCCGGATGGAAAGTAACTTTTGTTCCGTGGCGAGCCGGTGTTTCACCGACTTCTTCTAAATGTTTAACGGTGTTACCACCTTCAAAACGGGCATAGTGTTCTTTATTATTACGCCAAATGGTTAAATCCAACCAATCAGAGAGTGCATTCACACAGGAAACACCCACGCCGTGCAACCCACCAGATACTTTATAGGAATTGTTATCAAATTTACCACCGGCGTGCAGTTGTGTCATAATCACTTCGGCGGCAGATACACCTTCTTCTTTGTGTGTATCAACCGGCATACCACGACCATCGTCAACAACCGTGACAGAGCCATCAGCGTTTAAAATAACTTCAACCTTACTACAATAGCCGGCCAAAGCTTCGTCAATAGAGTTGTCCAATACTTCATACACCATATGATGCAAACCCGTGCCGTCATCCGTATCACCGATATACATACCGGGGCGTTTGCGAACGGCATCTAACCCTTTCAAAACTTTAATTGAGTCAGCGTTATAGGCATTTGCCTGCGTCATATTTTCTTGTTCAGTCATGTTTTATCCTTTATGCTACAAGTTTACTTAATATTGATTCTTCTACATCAAAAAATTGCGCGCGTCCAGTTAAATGTGAAAAAGAGGCCACATCCGTTCCGGTCATCCAAACCTGAGCCGGCAGAGCGTGCAATATATCAAACAGTTCGTTGCGTCTTTTAACATCCAAATGAGCAGCGACCTCATCCATCAGTAAAATAGGACAAAGGCCTTGTTCGTTCATTTGAGCCTTCATTTGCGCCAAAATAATGGAAATCAGCAAGGCTTTTTGTTCGCCGGTGGAACACAGCGAGGCATCCATATTCTTTTGTCGGTGATTTACTTTAAAATCGGCTGTATGTGGACCACTTACTGACCCACCATCGGCATAGTTTTTGCGAGAACGGGCTAGAATGTCGGCAAATTCTTGTTCCACCAAAACGGCCGGTTTGTTTTGTAAAGCCTGTTCCACAATACCGGTCAAACTGACGTCCGGACATGGGAATAGTCCGGCAATTGGTTCTTGTAAATACCCCGAAATACGTTCGGCAATATCCAACCGACTAGCAGCAATAGCAACTCCGCTTAATGCCATTTGTTTTTCCAAAGCACTGAGCCAAGCGGTATCATATCGTCCTTCGCGCAATAAATGACTCCATTGTTTAAAGGCCGCATTGTATTCGCTGGTGCGTGTGGCATGCGCCGGATCAAAGGCTTGCACCAGCCTATCCAAAAAACGTCTGCGAGAGGCCGGATCACCACAAAATAATCTATCCTGAGCCGGTGTTAACCACAAACACCGAAAGACTTCGCCAAGGGTGGCTTGTTTGCTGACGGGATTGCCGTCAATACGGATTTGTCTGCGTTCCGACCCATCCACTGTGCCGGTGCCGATTTGGACTTCTCCGTTAATTGTTTGGACTTTAGCCGATACACTCCAACGAGCCGGTAATTTGATAACATCTCCATCGGCGACCAATAAATCATCACCCGTGCGTTTCGCCACATCAGCCAATCTGGCGCCACGTAGTCCTTTGCCTGCGGTTAAAAAGGATACCGCTTCCAACACATTGGTTTTGCCGGCCCCATTATGGCCGGTCAAAATAACCGGCTCTAAGGCATCATCCAACACCAAATTCATCGCATCATATGAGCGAAAATTGGTGAGGCGAATTTGCTTAACCCCTGTTTTAGAAACACCAACCATTTATTTAACTACACACGCATTGGCATTAATACAAACAAAGCTTTATCATCACTGGCGTCGCCCAAAATAACCGGACTGATACCATCGGTTAATTTGATTTGAACTTTGCCACCTTTCATTTGAGCTAAAATGTCCAACAAATAACGATAGTTAAAACCAATTTCTACCGGTTCATTGTCGTAAGTGGCATCCATTTCGTCTTCGGCACTACCTTCATCAGCCGAGGCGGCGGATACTTGCAATAACCCACGATTAATGCTGAGTTTAATGCCACGAGATTTTTCGGACACAACAGCCACACGTTCAATGACATCCGTTAAGACGGCGGCATCGGCCTC
>JAFXFY010000153.1 GCA_017513365.1 Alphaproteobacteria bacterium
AATGATACTGTAAATCAAACACAAAATAATAGATCTGAAAGTTTATTTTCCAAAATTTGGTCTTGGATAAAGTCAATATTTTCAAATAGGCGGTAAGCATGAAACTAAAATTTAAAAAACAGGAATTTCAAGAAAAGGCAGTTAATGCTGTTGCTGATTTATTTAAAGGACAAGAAAAAGCCGGAACAACTTTTTCTATCGTTGATAACTCGGCTCAATTTAGTTTATTGCAAAATGATTTTGGTTTTGGTAACAAACTTCTGCTTGATAAAGAAACGCTTGTTTCTAATTTGAAAAATATTCAAAAAGGTCAATCTCTCCCACAAACCGATATTGAATCCGACAAAGCCTTGCCCATTTCTATTGAAATGGAAACCGGAACCGGTAAAACCTATGTTTACACAAAAACAATTTTGGAACTCAATAAACGCTATGGTTTTACAAAATTTATCATCGTTGTGCCAAGCATTGCTATTCGTGAAGGTGTGAATAAATCCTTCCAAATCACCGAAGAACACTTTAAAAATCAATATGACAGCGTGCCTTACAGATATTTTATCTATAATTCGGCTAAACTGTCTGATGTTCGGGCTTTTGCGACTTCCAGCAACATTGAAATTATGATTATTAACATTGACGCTTTCAAAAAGGCCGAAAATATCATCAATCAAGAGCAAGACAAACTCAATGGCGAAACCGCAATGAGATATATTCAAGATACAAATCCGGTTGTAATTATTGATGAGCCGCAAAGCGTTGACAATACACCTAAGGCAAAAGAAGCCATTGCGACCTTAAATCCTTTGTGTGTCTTACGTTATTCTGCAACCCACAGAGAAAAGCAAAACCTTGTCTATCGTTTAACACCGGTTGATGCCTATCAAATGGGATTGGTTAAGCAGATTTGTGTTATTTCAAACTCGGTTATCAACGATTCAAACAAGCCTTACATTGCATTAAAATCTGTTTCCAGTAGCGGTGGATTTAGTGCCAAAATTGAAATCGATGTTGAAGGTAAAGACGGTAAAGTGTCCCGTAAAACAATAACCGTTAAGCCGGGAGATGACCTGTATCTTAAATCAGGACATCGTCAATTATACGAAGGCTATGTCGTAGCCGGTATTGATTGCACAAGCGGTTATGAGTGTATTGAATTTTCTAATGCAGAATGTTTGAATTTAGGTAAAATCATCGGTAGTGTTGATGAAAATATCATTAAACGAGCTCAGATTTATCACACTATCAAAACACATTTGGAAAAGGAAATCCGCCTGTTTGACAAAGGAATTAAGGTATTGTCCTTGTTCTTTATTGATGAAGTTAAAAAATATCGTTTAGAGGATGGCGGACAAGGTATTTATGCCAAAATGTTTGAAGAATGCTATAACGAGTTGATCAACAGTCCCCGTTATGCTGTTTTAAAAGAAAAGTTTAATACGGATGTTACCAAGGCTCATGACGGATATTTCTCTCAGGATAAAAAAGGTAAATATAAAGATACCAAGGGGGATACGCAGGCCGATGATGACACCTATAACACTATTATGAAAGATAAAGAAAAACTGCTATCTTTTGAATGTCCGTTAAGATTTATCTTCTCTCACTCCGCACTAAAAGAAGGTTGGGATAACCCGAACGTTTTCCAAGTTTGCACTTTAATTGAGCAAAAATCGGTCTTTACCTGTCGTCAAAAGGTCGGTCGTGGACTTCGTTTGTGTGTTAATCAGGATGGCGAACGCATTGAGGATAAAGACGTTAATGTCTTGCATGTGATTGCTAATGAAAGTTTTGCCGAATTTGCCGATAAACTGCAAAAAGAAATTGAAGAAGAAACCGGCGTTAAGTTTGGTGTTTTGGAAATCGGGATGTTGACGGGCTTGACTTACGAAGAAGAAGTTAAGGTTGAAAAACAAATCTCTCAGGAAACTGCCGAAACAGTTGTTCAAGAACTTCAAAAGACCGGCGTTATTGATGATTGTGGGGCAGTTAATAAAGAAGTGGTTGTTGAAACAATT
>JAFXFY010000012.1 GCA_017513365.1 Alphaproteobacteria bacterium
GGTACCCGATTTAGCCCCCAAGGTCCGTTTCAATGAACGAGCCGCCGAACCTGTACCACGTTGTACAACACCCGTTAAAATATTCACCATTTGATAAGCCGATACCGGATCTTGGATTTGCGTTTTGTCATCGGGAATAATTGGCAACACCTCGGCTGAAGCCTCTACCCCCGAACAAGTATCACACACCCGTTTATCATGTTTGTAAATAGTTTTACCATCCCGATCTTGAATACGGTCAATCAAATTAGGCGTTACATACTTTCCGCCGTTAACCAACATCGCATAGGCCGCCGTTAATTTCATCGGTGTTGTTTCTCCCGACCCTAATGCTGTAGACAATTCCGGTTTTAAATCATCGGAAATGCCGAATTTTTTACCATAAGTAACGGCTTTAGAAATACCAATCGCCTGAGCCAATCGGATTGTCATCAAATTTCTGGATTTTTCCAAACCAACTCTGAGCGTTGTTGGTCCATAAAAAACTTTACTGTAGTTTTTGGGTTTCCATTTTGTTCCATCCGGCAATTCCATGACAATCGGCGCATCCAAAATCAAACTGGACGGTGTATATCCGGCATCCAAAGCCGCCAAATAAACGAACGGTTTAAAGGAAGACCCCGGTTGACGTTTGGCTTGAACAGCTCGGTTAAATTGATTTTTTTGGAATGAAAAACCACCGACCATAGCCAACACCCGACCAGTATGCGGATTAATTGCAACCAAAGCCCCCTCGACAGCCGGCATTTGTTGCAATAAATAAGTATTATCCTCACCTTTTTTAGCTTGAACAAACACAACATCGCCTACATGTAAGGTATCCGGCAAATACATAGCTTCCTTAGCCGTTTTCCCCTCAGGCAAAGCCTGCTTAGCCCATTTCATATCGGTTGCCAAAATCGTACCGTTTGAACCATCTTGCAATTGGATTTGGGCATTTTCTTCAGATACATTTAACACCAAAGCATATTCCCATTCATCCGGTATATAGGCCGGCATTTCCATTTTTTTGAATGCCTCTTGCGGGTTTTGTGTCATATCCATTGTTTGAACTGGTCCCCGCCATCCGTGCCGTTTATCATAAGTCAGCAATCCAGCCTGCAACGCTTCCGTAGCAGCGTTTTGCAATCTTGGATCCAAAGATGTCCGAATGGACAAGCCCCCGTTATACATTGCTTCATCACCATATTGAGCTGACACAAAACGACGCACTTCTTCGGCATAAAAACCAGCATTTTTTAACAACCGCTCATCTCGCTTAACCATCGTAATATCTTCATTACGGGCCGCCTGATATTCTTCTGGCGTAATAGCGCCATCCTCCAACATACGTCCCAACACCCAATTACGGCGTTCTAAAGCCTGTGTTTTACGTCTAATCGGATGATAATTATTGGGACCTTTTGGTAAAGCGGCTAAAAACGCCATTTCACCGAGCGTTAATTCTTTCATAGCCTTATCAAAATAATTGAGCGAAGCTGCTGCCACACCATATGACCCGATACCCAAATAAATTTCATTTAAGTACAACTCCAAAATATGATCTTTGGTAAAAGCTTGTTCCATGCGTCTGGCAAGTAAGGCCTCTTTGATTTTACGGCTGATTTTTTGTTCACTGGTCAACAAAAAGTTTTTCGCCACTTGTTGTGTAATTGTTGAAGCCCCAACCGGTCGGCGACCTGTTCCCATATTTTTTACATTCACAATAACGGCCCGAATTAATCCCGTTACATCAATACCACCATGCGTATAAAAATTTTTATCTTCGGCAGAAATAAACGCTTGTCGCAACATCGGCGGAATATTTTCAACCGGTACAAAAACCCGTTTTTCATTAGCATATTCAGCCAACAAAGATCCATCATTTGCGTACAAACGGCTGGTAATTTGGGGTTTATACACCTCTAATTGTTGATAATCGGGCAATCCGGCAGAAAATGTCAAAATAACGGCAAATATACCGGCAAACACCACCAAACACCCAAAGAAAAACAAACTAACCAATATTGACAATACACGCATTTTATGACTCGCTGTTTTTTAAAAGAATATAAGCAAAAATTTCAAAACTTTAATATTTTCGTATTGTACTTGTTTTTATTAAAAAAATCAACCCCCTTTACCTTGATTTTCGCAAATTTATTGACTTAAAGTTTCGCTTGTGATACAGTAGTGGCAGAAATAAAGGAAAAGACAAATGAAAACAATTATTCAACGTGTTAATCATTCTTCTGTTGTCGTATCCGGCGATATTGTCGGAAAAATCGGCACCGGATTATGTGTTTTAGTCGGCGCCGAACCGGATGATACCTCAAAAGACGTAGAATGGATGGCAAATAAATTGGTAAATTTACGTATTTTTGAAGACGAAAACGGCAAAATGAATAAATCATTATTGGATATTAACGGAGACGCTTTACTGGTTTCGCAATTTACATTATTAGCCGATTGTTCTACCGGCAGACGCCCCTCTTTTACCGGGGCCGGAGACCCCAAAAAAGCCGAAGCCATTTTTGATGCCTTGGTGGACAAAGTCAGCTCATTGGGCGTATGTGTTCAAACGGGTGTATTTGGCGCCGATATGACCGTTCAAATTGAAAATAATGGCCCAGCCACTTTTATATTGGAAAGCCCTAAAAAATGACAAAAAATAAAACAGAAATTAAAACGGAAATTGATGAAGCCTTAACTCGCCAAACCACAGAAAATCGCCCCGATTTAAAAGGAGTGCGTTTAACACGTTTTTTGGCCGAAGCCGCCAATTTACGTCGTAATTTAGCTTTAAGAAAAAAACAACAAAGCGAAAGAAAACAAAAATGTACGCATTCAAAATAACCGGTGGAACACCATTAAACGGCACCATTGAAGTTAAGGGTGCCAAAAATGCCGTTTTACCAATGATGGCAGCCGCCTTACTGACAGACGAAC
>JAFXFY010000154.1 GCA_017513365.1 Alphaproteobacteria bacterium
ATAATCCAATGTATGAGGACGATTTTCATGGCGGGCGACAGCACATTTTTGCCAAGGTGTTAAGTCTTTATATAAATCGTTTAAAGCCTTTTGTTTTTTTTCTTTTAATCTTTCTAATTCTTTGGCTAATCCCTCGGCATCGTCCGTTTTTGTCATTTTGACTTCTTCAATGCGAGCATCAATTTCTAAAATTTTATTTTCAAAGTCTAAATATTGCATGTGATATCCTTTTTACATTTGATTTTTAAGATTATACACATTATACTGCAAAAAGTCCAGCAATTTAGTGCAGATGTCATAAAAAGGAAATATATCATGCAAATTATTTTATGGGAAATTGGTATTTTGGCGTTTTTGTTGTGGGTGTTAGCTGTGGGATTTATTTTATTTTCCGGTATTTTATTTTACCGCCAACAATTAATTTTTCGTCATATTTTAAAACGATTAAAGAATTTGGAAATGATGATAGGACAATCTACGGGGCAGGTTAACTCTTCACCCGACACAGCCAATGTAGTGCCTAAACAACAAGAAACGCATCTATCCATTATGAAAAATGAACCAATTTCAAAATATGAATCCATGACGTTGCCGGATAATGTTCAGGTGTCTTTCGTGGAAAAGGATAAGTAAAATGCCGATATTGACTCGTGGTGAGTTTAAAGTTTCTTTGGCAAATTTGGCACACAATTATCGTACGCTCAAGCGGTTAACAAAAGGACGAGCGGCGGCAGTTGTAAAAACAGATGCCTATGGGTTGGGAGCACAAAAGGTTGTTGAGTGCTTGGTTAAAGAGGGATGTGATGCCTTTTTTGTGGCTCATGCTATGGAAGGGGCGGAAATTCGGCCCTTTGCAGAAAATGCAGATATTTATGTATTGCAAGGAGTGGGGACGGATTGTGCCGAGTTATTTTGGCAATATCGTTTGACGCCGGTTATTGCTTCCCCTCAGATGTTGGCTTTTTGGAATGGATTAAATATTGAGGGGATTAAGCCGATTATTCAAGTTGAAACAGGGTTGAATCGTTTGGGATTTCGTTCGTCCGATATAGATGTGTTGTTAGAAGGTGGTGTTGGGCGATTTTCGTATGTATTATCTCATTTAGCCTGTGCCGATGACGGGCTTCATTTTATGAACGCTAAACAGCATGAAGCTTTTGAAACGGTACGAAAACGGTTGCAATTGCCCGCTACGTTATCGGCATCGGACGGTGTTTTTTTAGGGCCTGATTTCCAATATGATATGGTCAGGTTGGGTGCCGCCATGTATGGATTAAATACCGTAAAGGGAATAACAATATCTGCTTTAAAGCCAACTGTTTTTATGTCGGCTCCCGTTTTACAAATTGCAAATGTGCCAGAGGGAGATTATGTCGGTTATGGGGCCACATTTCAAACAAAACGTCCGTCAAAAATTGCGGTTGTGTCTATTGGATATGGTGATGGGTTGATGCGGTCTTTGTCTAATCGGGGACAGGTGCGATTAAACGATGTTTCGGCACCGATTGTCGGGCGTATTTCCATGGATAATATTATGTGTGATATAACCGATATAGAGGGCGTAAACGTTGGGGATATGGCCCATATTTTGGATGATGTTTATCGGGCGGACGATATGGCAAAAGATGCCGGTACCATTGGGTATGAAGTTCTATCTTCTTTGGGTAAAGGAAAACGGTTTTGCAAAATTTACGAAGATTAATGTTTTTTTGTATAGGCGTATTGCTGTCAGGAGCTGTGTGTGCCGCTCCTCAACATGGTATCAGTATGCACGGAACGCCGAAATATAAAGCTGATTTTTCCGCTTTTGATTATGTGAATCCGGATGCCCCCAAAAAAGGAACGTTAAGTCAA
>JAFXFY010000155.1 GCA_017513365.1 Alphaproteobacteria bacterium
TCTTCCGTAATTGTTGCCACATCTTCATCAGCATCTGCCGTTTCATCCTTTATAGCTATTTCAGCCAAAACATCTTCAGCCGGATCACCATCCCCTTGAGCCACTCCCTCATCAAATACATCCGATGAAGCCATCACAAAAGACGGATACAGCAAACCCAAACCAAAACATAATCCAATCGCTGATTGCAGGAAAATTCTTTGTTTTACCATATTTATATTCCTTTACACGTGTTAGGATGCCCCAAATAAGGCACTCGTTTACTTTATCATAAGTTAAAATTCTTAATTTTTTACTAACAAAAACCCATTTTTTTTCCTTTTTTTTCATTAGATTGTAAAAAAGTACTGGACAAAAGTTAAAAAATAAGGTAGACTATAATTAAGCCTTGAGAAAGGTGATCTTTATTAACTTAAGGAGGTCCTTATGAATAAATTTTTAAAATACTTATCTTTCTTTGCGATAGTCGCATTGGCTTTCGTGGCTACTGATGCATTTGCTCAAGATGCCCTTGGCAAAGGAAATACTCTCGGGGGATCAAACGATGTATTTGGAACCGTTTTAGATCGTATGGTCGTAACATTCCAAAATGTTCGCTCTGTTATTTTCGTTGTCGGTGGGTTCGGCTTGGTCGGTTTAGCCTTTGCTGCTATCTTTGGAAAGGTAAAATGGTCATGGCTGGCTGCGTTAGCAGTTGGTTTGGCTATCGTCGCCGTTGCTGGTGCTGTAGTTGACTACGTTACTCGTTCTGATGTCAACCAAACAGTCGGTGGTGTACAAAACTTTGGCGATACACTTTACTAAGTGCATCTCATTTCACAAAAAGAGGAGTTTTGGCTCCTCTTTTTTTTATACCTTTTTCAAACACTCTCTTTTTCTATCTGCCCCTGTCTCTCTACCTATCTCAGAGCCACTCCTGTCATTCCCGGACAGGCAGGAATCCACTGTCTTACCATCTTCTTCGAATAAATCTCACCAGAATACGACCTGAGGAATCTATAATACAATAATACTGACTAAATACTCTGTTCAAGTCGGAGTCTGACAGAAAGTGAACAGCATATGACAAAAATGAGGTGAATTGTTATTTTGGCATTGAGCCGGTATTTAGAAAATACATAGATCATCATTGCTACTAGATGCTAGTGTTTGGTTCTAACATGGCAGAGAAAAAATCATCAGCATAACAAAAGAAAAACGTCATTTTGGTGTCTAAACTGAGCTCAAAGCAACAACAAATGCAAAAAAATACCGAATTTACCTCTTTGGAGTAAACTTTTGAGGCAAGGAAATAACAACTCTCAATCCTTTTAACGGACTTGCCTTTAACACGATATCGCCCCCATGAGACAAAACAATATCCCGGGCAATTGTCATACCTAACCCCACTCCCCCGGTTTCTTTATTGCGAGAATTTTCAAGACGGTAAAAGGCCTTAAAAACGTCTTTACGCTTACTTTCGGGAATACCAGGACCATTATCATCTATCATAATGGTAGCCATTTTATTACGAATAACCAAATTAACCTGAGCATAAGTTGCATATCGCCCTGCATTCGTTAATATATTCGTAATGGCTCGTGTTAAATCAGCGGGACGAGCCAAAATTTCAATTTTTTGTTCGGTATGCAAATCAATTTTTTGCCCCGTTTTTTTGAGTTTTTGCACAATATCTTCCACCAATAAATTCAAAACAACCGGTTCAGGAGCTTCTTTCCCTTCACCTTTGGCAAAAGATAAATACCCTGTCAGCATTTTTTCCATTTCTGCAATATCGGATTGCAAATCACGCACATTATCGTCTTGTTCCATCATAGACAATTGCAACTTCATCCGTGTCAGCGGTGTCCGTAAATCATGGGAAACCCCTGCCAACATATCGGTCCGCTCTTTTAAATACCGCTGAATACGGTTTTTCATCAAAATAAAGGAATATCCGGCTTGTTTAACCTCTGTTGCTCCACTGGGCTTAAAGGAAAAATTCATATGCCCTCGCCCCATTAATTCCGATGCCCGAGACAATCGTTCAATGGAACGCACTTGATTTTTCATAAACAAAAAGGCAATACCAAACACCAAAACAGCCGTACCAATTAACCACAACAAAAAGACAAAGATTGTTGAAGTAAAATACCTTTTTTTAGGCACAAGCGTCGTTAAAACCCCCTCCGGCAATTCAACCGCAATACTGACAGAGCGATTATCATTTTGTGTTAACGTATAAGGATATGACAAACCATCCAATCCTTTCGTCAAAAAATAGGGCGTTGTCCGCGTATCTGATATTGTTTGCAGCTGTTGCCCAGGATGCCAACTCATTTTTAATGATAAATACTTGTTCATATCCAATAAAACAGCATTTAATTCGTCAGGTGTCGGATGTTGGTCAATCACATCAGCAACTATTTTAATTTCACCAGCCACATCTAACGCCAATCGTTTAGCAATAACTTCCCAGTGTCTGTCATAAAAAAAGACACTGATAACAGCTTGTAATAAAATAAGTGGCAATAAAATAATCAATACAAAACGAATCATTAACCGCTGTGGCAAAATATACGAACGAATTGCTTTGAGACCATATCCCATCCATTGGCATAAGCCGGATAACAAAATAAAAAAGTGATTTTTTGTTTTATGTGTCATTTGAGTGCCAACAAATATCCTTGTCCTCTGACGGTTTGAATACATAACGGTTTTTTGATATCCGTTTCTAATTTTTTACGCAATCTGGTAATTTGTACATCAATATTTCGTAAATTATCGGTTTTCAACCACTCGCCCAACTCTTCACGAGAAATCGTTTCTCCAGCCTTTGATGCCAATGCTTTTAATAGCTCTTGCTCAGCGGTTGTCAACGCTATCGGCATATCATTTTGAAATAAAGCCCCTGTTGTCAGATTGTATGTGTAAGGTCCAAAATAAACCTCATCACTATGCCGTAAAGCAACAACCCGACGCAATATATTATTAATACGTAAAACCAACTCTCTAGGTTCAAAAGGCTTGGGTAAATAATCATCTGCCCCATTTTCTAATCCCGTAATACGATTAGAACTATCCCCCATTGCCGTCAACATTAAAATAGGTGTTTGCAAATCACGCTCTCTAAGTTCTTTGGTATAATCCAACCCATTTTTTTGAGGCATCATAATATCCATAATAATCAAATCAAATACAAATAATGCCAATAAATCATCTGCCTCGTTTGGATTAGATGCTTCAGATACCTCAAACCCATTATCGGTCAGATACTTTTTTAACAAGCGTCTGAGACGCGTATCATCATCTATTACCAAAATGTGAGAAGGTGTTGTCATCTACTGTCCATTTTTTAAACGTTTCAAAATATCTGCCCCAATTTGACCACCATCACCCTGTAACCTTTTTTCCAACACTAAAGACATATCTTCAATATCTTGAACCATCACAGTCAGATGTGTTTCATCAAACGTATCAGTTGTCTTAATCAATGTACAAAGGTGAGCCCCTAAATCACTCATTAAGGGATAATCAAAAGTGGCCCCCTGCCCTTTAATATCATGAGCCGTACGATAAAAATCTCCCCGAATTAAAGTGTCTTGTTCTGAACCAGTCAACTGTTGAATTTGTTCAAATATTTTCTTCAGCTTTGCCACATCATTACCGGCCCACTCAATATACTTTCTTGACATATCGGCAATAACGTCCAGCGCCTTTTGTTCCAATTCGCTTAAAGAAATATCAGTCGCTGTATTTTTAAAAATATCGGGTAAGTCATCAGTCGTTGTCATTAAGAGTCCTTCTTTTCGCTATTTTCATACAATAACCACTTACTTAAACAGTATGTCATTTTTCAATTCTTGTCAACGATAAAGTATATTCACACTCTAAAGAACAAAGACACCGATAATCACATACCTGACAAATTATTGTGCGTAATATACTCAAAAACTTTTTTATGATCTTTAAAACTTTTACACGTTATAACCACTCTGGCATTACCCTTTAAAAATTCGGCAATTTGAGCCATAATTTCACCATTAGATTTATCCCACTCAAAAATTTTGCCTATCGTAACTTTGCGGTAATGATACGCCTGAACCGGTAAATCAGGTGAAATATCTCGATCAATCAGCTTTTTGGCCTCAAAAAAACGCTTTGTAAATCGCCAAACCGCTCTCAATCTGCCGATTCGCATATCTATAATAACATCTGGGCATACTTTCTCATACAATGCTTTTTGACAGCCTTCCATAACCCAACAAGAATGCTTTTGTATAAACGCTGTTAACAGTTTCAATTGCTCGGCTTCAGACCGATAAGTATTATTTGTACGACACACCTCATCCAAATTCAACCGAGGCAAACCAAATTTTTGATTAATGGCATACGCTAAAGATGATTTACCAGCCCCTAAAGGTCCAATTATCAATATTTTCATACGATATCTCCATTGAATATTAAACACAAAAAAAGGCCGGATAAACCGGCCTATTTTGTATTTGGTTGCGGGGGTGGGATTTGAACCTCACGACCTCCAGGTTATGAGCCTGGCAAGCTACCGGACTGCTCTACCCCGCGATAAGGTATGCATATAATAACGTTTTAATTTTCACTTGTCAA
>JAFXFY010000156.1 GCA_017513365.1 Alphaproteobacteria bacterium
AATCCAGGCTATCAGGTACCAGTTCCCCTTTATGATTGGGTTGGGTTCAGTTTTATTTGCATTGCCTCGGCTTTATTTCTAGCCAGTGCTTTATCCATGTTGCATTTATTATTTTCCCCTCTGCCATTTTCTATTACAATATCCAGTTTATTATTTGTTTCGGGCTATGTTGTCAGTACAACCCCTAAAACAACTGATTTATTCACGATTTTACCGAATATTTATATTGCCTCAGCATTTTTAATTATCGGTTTGTCCTTGATTATGATGCAAAAGGCACAAAAAAATGCCTTACGTGCCATTGGACTGGGCTTTACATTATTAGGTCTTTATTATATACAAAGTGTTTTTCATTTAAGTGGTGATACTTGGTTTTACCAAGCAACCATCTATTTAATCGTTTTGATTTTATCTTTATCTACACAAATCAGTTTGATGAAAGTGTACTGCACGACACTGGAAAACAATTTGTTGGCCGAAAAAGCACGACGAGATTTAATTTTAGATGCTTCACCTTTCCCAATTTTAATTACCAGATTAATTGATGATTCGGTTTTATATATTAATCCGGTTGCCGTCAAATTATTTAATTTGGAAAATTACGAAATCACAACATTTAAGTTTTCCGATTATTTTGCCGATCCGGTTAAACGTGTTGAATTGCTCAGTCGCATTAAACGAGAAACTGTTATCCATTCGTTTGAAGTACAAATGAAAAACCCAAAAACGATGGAGGCTATTTGGTTTGATTTGTCTACTCGCATCATTGATTTGGATGGCGAGTTAGCCTTATACACAACGTTCAAAGATATGACGGAAACTAAACAAAAAGAAGAAGAGTTGTTTACTCAAGCGTCCACAGATCCATTAACAGGATTATTTAACCGTCGCCAATTTGAATTAATGGCCAATGCTCAAGTTTCTTTGGCAAAACGCCACAAAACATCCTATTGTATTTTGATGTTAGATATTGACCACTTTAAAAAAGTGAACGACACCTATGGTCATGATGCCGGTGATGAAGTATTAAAATACATTGCTTTAGTACTCAAAACTTCTTTAAGAGAATCCGATATTTTAGCCCGCTATGGTGGTGAAGAATTTATCTTATTCTTACCACACACCAGCCCAACAGAAGGGTGGCATGTTGCCGAACGGTTAAGAATGTCAGTAGAACAATCCAATATATTTGCTAATGAAAAAACATTAAATGTAACAATTTCATTAGGGTTGTCAAATTCCTTAGACGGTAATTTAGCATTAGTGATTAAGGAGGCTGATACTGCCTTGTATGAATCCAAAACAACCGGCAGAAATAAAACAACTCTGTATACCCCCAATATGAAAGATTATCACAAACCGGAAGAAGAGGCAAAAAATAAAGACACACAAAATGATTAAAGGAGTTTACCAGCATGAGGATAGGTGAATCTCGTTTATATGTGATACCAATCAGTTGTTTATTGATTACGCTGTATTTTTGCGTTCATGCCATCAGTGGTGCCAGAGGACTGAAACGTTTGGAACAAGTTAATGCCGAAATTGTATTAGCCACAGACATTGCGAAAGAAACACGAGCCCAAAAAGAATCATTGCAACGTAAAGTTCGTGCTTTATCCGTAGACTCTTTGGATTTAGATCAACTGGAAGAATCGGCCATGCGTGTACTCAATATGGGCAGACCCGATGATATGATTATTTTAAAATGATTATAGGCTATCCTAATAATACCGATTAGAACGTATATTTTGAATATGGATACGAATAGCCTCAGCCGGCATATTTTTAGCAATACATTGTTTTTCTTCTGATACCACTTTTTCTTCCCATAACGCAGCCAAATGGTTTTTAACTCTATCATCTTGAGATAAAGCACGTTCCACCTCTTGACAAGCCACATCAATATGACGCCGACGCACACTTTCTGGACGGTTTTCACACAATGATGTTTCAAAAATCGGTATCCAACAATCGGTTGTTTTATCATATAACAAAACTCCGTTTGATACAGGCATATGCCCACTTTTCATCAGTTCTCGCATACAGTGAGTATGCGTATACCCCATATCGGGAGCATCCAACCACGCCCGTGCCTTTAACTCAGAGGTTTCTTTTTCTTGATAAACCGTATATGAAATACCATAAAATTCCATTTTTTTATCCTCGTTGTAAAACTTTTTGATTTGCGAAACATTCTTCTCGTTCTAATTGCGTTCTGAGAATAACTTTTTTGATATATTCTTCCGGCAATCCAATTTTTCTGAGAGATTGCTCTTGCTCAGCAATCATTCTAACGGCTAATTCAAATAAATAATGTTTTAATTCTATCTCATCGGCATAAACTTTAGTTGCCTCACGACACGCCAATAACAAATCACGAGATCGTTCCTGAACGGTCATATTCTTTTTGTAAGATGAAGTAAAAATCGGAAACCATTTATCTTTTTCTCCATCATACAACAAAATGCCACAAGATGAAAATTCGCTTTTTTTCACACCCTCTTTCATTTTAGTCAACATAAAATTGCGATGTGTATCAACCTCATTTCTATGCCACACACATGCATATGGATGCCTATTTTCAGGGGCAATCACCGTATAACTGATACCCGTTGTCATTTGAAAATCATTAATCATTATTTACCTTCTTTATGTGAGTATATCATACTTTTTAATAAAATCAAGGCTGGAATCATCAAAATACCCGTTAATACAAAGAAATTGCTCCATCCTAAACTTTGTGCCATAAAACCACTAGTTGAAGCAACAAATGAAGAAGCCACGGCCATTAAGCTGGTCAGCAAAGCATATTGCGTTGCCGAATAACTTTTATGGCATAAGCTGGATAAATAAGCCACAAAAACAGCACCGCCCATACCACCGACAATGTTGTCAAAGACAATAGTCAGGAAAAATGCCGGCATATTTGCCCCCAAAACGGCTAATCCGGCAAAGGCAAAGGAGGTTAAAATTTCAACAATCCCCAAATACAGTAAACTGTTTAAAATCCCAAAACGCATAACCAACAGCCCCCCAACCGGGATACCGGCCATTGTAATCCAAGGTCCTATGGCACCGGATACCAAAGCAATTTGTTCTTTTGTAAATCCGATATCGGCATAAAAAGGTAG
>JAFXFY010000157.1 GCA_017513365.1 Alphaproteobacteria bacterium
ATCTTAAATGAGGAATTTCATTTAAGATAATATATATTTTTAAAGATATTGGATGCGAAAAATATAACGAATTCAATAAGAAATAAAAAAAAACAATATAACATACAAAAAAACTTGATTTTTATTATAAAATACGTTATAAATGTAAACATTCTAGATGACCCCATCGTCTAGAGGCCTAGGACATCGCCCTTTCACGGCGGTAACCGGGGTTCGAATCCCCGTGGGGTCGCCAAAATAAACCGCCTTTTAGGGCGGTTTTTTTGTTGAGACCCGCCGGATTTGAAGCCTTGAGGGGTTCGGGGCGTAGCCAATGTCGAGGCTCTGCCGAGACAGCCCTTTAGGGTGAGCGAAAGCGAATAATCCTAAGTGGGGTCGCCAAAATAAACCGCCTTTCAGGGCGTTTTTTTTGTTGAGACCCACCGGATTTGAAGCCCTTGAGGGGTTCGGGGCGTAGCGACAGCATATCCAATGTTAAGAAGCCCCTCTTTTGACAAGTGAATAAAAACGACTAATCCTCCTAAAAAAAATATCTCAAAATAAATCATATATCCTGTTTTTAACATAAAAAAACCTCCCGTCTGGGAGGTTTATAAAAGGCAGAACAAATTTAACTACCCAATCCCATACCGGATACCATTTGATCTTGCATAGCGAATGTTCCCATAACCACCCAAGCAATAATGGCGGCAATCATCAAAATGGCGACAGCATTCAAAACAGCAGCTTTTTGTTCAATATCCACAACGGATGTTTCCAACCAATCATCTGACAATCGTTCCAATGCATCTTGGAAGTTATCCAATTCGGCATAAATACGCAAATCGCCTATGATTTCGTCATCTGGAAACCCTTCACCCGTTTTGTATAATGCATCCCCTAAGTTATCACCGTTATTGACAAATATCAATGTTCTGTCAATACGATACAACAAATATGGTGTTGCATCTGCCCGAAGCATACGGAGAGCTTTTGACACCGGTGTACCGGCTTTAACTAAGGCGGACAAAGATAACATCCAACCAACACCAGTAAAAATACGGTAAATAGACCATGGGGGTGCCTTATCAAAAGCACTGCGGCCATTCGTTCTCCAATAAGGGAAAGTAATAACAATAATCGTAAAAATAGTCGGCAATGTGGCAAATAACAAAATCGGATGTTTATCCACAAAATGGGCTAAATCAACCAATGATTTGGCCAAACCAATCCAAACTAAGTCCGGAACGGCATCCATCATGGGAGGGACCATGAATGCCCCCACCCCCCAAATAAGGAAAATCACCATACAAATCAAAAACAACGGATAGGAAATGGCCGAAATAACGGGACCTTTCATCCGATTCATACCTTCCACCGCTTTAATGGTATTGGCTAAAGCATCTTCCAAATTGGCAATATCCCCCACAGATAACATTAACAATTCACTAGACGGCGCCCAACCACGCAAGGCCACGGAAAACGAATCACCGTTTTGAATGGAGCGCATCCAGTTTGCTTCGGCAATTGCCATTGGTTCATCCAAAGATTTACCATCTTTTGTTGCAATTTGATACATACGATCCAAAGCATCCATTAAAGAGAATCGGTTTCTGAGCAAAGCACGTAATTTTTTGTAAAAGGCCAAACGGGATTTCGTACTATGTCGCACCGAAAAACGAGCATACGCCGTATTAACGGCATTAGCTCTGTGCATACCTTGTTGAGCTAAAGAACTGCGAGATGAAGATGGTGTAAAATCAGCCATAAAATACCCCTTTACTATCAGTTATCATTGAACAGACCGGTCCACCGTTCAACTTCTTCAATATCAATAATTCCCTTTAACATACGAGCCTGAGCCGCTTCTTTCAACGTACGCCCATTTAATTCCGTAACCCAGTAATCCAATGCTTTTTTAGATTCTCCACGCAACATTAAATCCAAAAAGGTTCCGTCCGGCAAAACGAACTCTCCGACAACGGTACGACCTTTAACGCCTCTGAATTCACAATGTTTACATCCTGGCCCACGTAAATAAGACAATTCCACACCAATATCACCGAATGCTTGATGTAACCGCTGAACAGCTGGATTATCTAATCTATCTCGGGCCCGTATCCGACAATAAGGACAAATTTTACGGAACAAACGTTGACTGAGCAATCCTTTCATAATACTAGGATCTTGCAACTTAAAGTCCTCAACGCCCATATCTTTTAAACGCATTAAAATGGCTGGAGCACTGTTGGCGTGAAGTGTCGTCCACACGTTATGCCCGGACAACGCACCACGGAAAGCCAAGTCCGCAGCGGCTAATGTACGCACCTCCCCGATCATCAAAGCATCCGGGTCAGAACGCAAAGAGGCGGCTAACGCTTTTGTAAATTCTCTATCCTTTAATTCTTCTGTTGCCGCATTGGTCACTGGCATTTGTCTGGCCCCCGGAATAGGATATTCAGGAGGATCTTCCACAGTAATTAAGTTCAGTTCGTAATTGCGTTCTTTAAGCATAGAAATCATATTACGTTGCAATGTTGTAGATTTCCCGGAACCCGTCGGACCTGCCACAACCACAATACCGGTTGGAATAGCCCGCAACCGATAGAATGTTTCCACTTCTTCGGGTTCAAAACCAAGCATGGACAAATCACCGGCTGTATCTGAATCATCTTCATCATACAACAAACGCATAACCACGTATCGTGTCCCGAACGCAATCGGGTTAAATTGCAAACGAATACCTTGCACGTTTCTGGGCAATACCAATTTACCGCCAGATCCACGCAGAGCCGTTTTACCCATCTTTTGAGCGGCTTGATACTCATTTTGGGCATAGTTAGCATCTGAAATATCGGCAGAAGCAAAGGCCGCACGCACAAAGCTTTCTCCCCATTCCTTATTATATTCAAATTCCACCTGCATCAAACCATTCGTACGGAATAACACAGTTGTATGATCGGCCACAACAATATGAATATCGGACACACGACTGGCTGCCGCTTTAGATACAATCGTTACAAAGTTGCGTTGCATCCGTGCTTGCTCTTGCGATTCAGAAGCAGCCTCAGGTGCCGCTTTATTTTTCATCTTAGCGGCATATTCATAAATATTAGTAATAACCGACAAAGGAACGTGCTCGGGTTCCCCAATTTGTAATCTTCTACGCTTTGTATCGGTTACAAATAATAAAGGCGGTCCATCATATTTATGCGTTTCAGCAACGAAATAGCGACCATTAGAAAACAACGCCAACATTGAACGAGTTGTATCTGAAATAACATAAGAACCACCTGGGGCCGTAATACATTCATTACCGTTAGAAAATAACTCTTTTAAAAAGGCTGCTGAGGTATAATTAATCTTTTCCGGAGAAGCCGGAGTTGTCGTACTGGCAAGACTATCTTGATTACTTCCACCCGCCGGTTGAGGTGTATTTTGCCCCGCAACCGCATTACTTGTTTGGTCTTGTGTTTCAATCTCTGCCGTTTCTTGAGCCAACTCAGTTATCAAAGCTTGCCCATTAATATCTTGTGGAGGCATAGAAGCACTCACATTCGTGTTCGTATTAGTTTCCGCTTCTGCTACAGAGACTTGAATAATTTCATTGTCTGTTATTGGGGCCTTTGATGCGCTCTCTGAGGATAACTCAGGGGCATTAACTGCAATATTTTCCGGCAACCTTTCTGAAGATATATTTTCTTCAACAATATGAACTGACTCACGTTCTTCAATATTTTCAGAGGATAATCCGGAAGATGAAAAACCGCCATCATTAAGGGCTGAGGTTGTTCCTTGCTCATTCGTTTGAGTTAAATCAGATGAATACACATCAACCGGTTCTATTTCTTCTATCTCTGTTTCTTGAGCCATAACAGTAGGCACAACAGGCGCATTGACCGGTTGATTAAAGAACGAAGGAATACGTGTTTGCTCAACGTGGTTTTGCCCCTCGCTTTGCCGTTCCGGTAAAACAGGAGCATTTTGAACACCAGACAAATTCGTTTCGTCGTTCACACCAATCCTCTTTGTTTAGTTAACAGGCTCAGCAGGTGTTGCAACGTCTTGGGTCGTTTCTTTTTCTTGGGCTTTCGGTTGCGGCACCAATATCAAAGAACTTTCCTGATTATCATATACAACAAACAAGCTGTCTTTTGTAATTTTTTTCACAACATGACCGGATGGCAATGTATCATCTACACGAACAACCACAAGTGAGTTATTTTGCAAATCGCGTAATTGAGCGGATAATTTGCCGGCTACCCCTTTGATACTGACAATTGCATATAAATCCATAAATGCAACAGACGTTTTTTCAGGATCTATATTGACCTGAGTCTTCACATCATCTGGATTTTCTTTAGCCTTTTCTAACGCTTCAGCACGCAATTGTTCACGCATTGCTTCGGCTTCGGCGATTTTTTGTTCCAATTCGGCCTCTTCTTGTTTTTTCTTTTCCAATTCTAAACGAATTTTTTCTTGTTCTTGCCACCAAGCAATACGACTGCGCACCACATCTTCCCGTTTGGAAATTTCTTCCAATCGTGTTTGACGATAAGTAGCTTTTAATTTTTCTAAATCATTTTTGAGTGTTTCTTTTTTCTTTTGTAAATCTAAGAAAATATTACCACGTTCCAAATCGGCCATTTCTTGAAACACTTCTGTTGTAATACGGCCCAATAATTGTTCGCTGGGTAAATCCTTAGGAGAAACAGACGGTTGCATTGCGGCCGGACCAGTAATGAGTTTTTCATTTAATCCAGGCAAAGGAGCCAGTTCTAACGTTCCCATGCTGGGACGAGCCGGAAAATCAACGGTTGTTTTTGAATTTGTAGATACATCCGTTAATTCTTTTTCCAAAACCTGACGGCTGGCTTCATCTAAAACCTTTGGTGCCTCCAAGCCACCGTTTTTAGGGGTGGCGGCCTTTTCCTGAGCCATCGCAGCCGGACTGACAATAGCGACACTTAATAATAACAGACCCAAAAAAGATAAAGTTTTATTTGGCATAGATACGTCCCTCATATTTCCATTTGTTACTTGTTGCCTCAATGGCTGGGTTATATTCCACCTTTAACAGCTCTAATCCGGAAAATTTATCAAAAAATTCTTTCCATTCCCACGGAGAGTATCCGGAACTGACTGTAAAAGCGTAAAATTCATATGTTTGTTGATTAGGTGGCACAGAACCATCCGGATTATTTGGCGGATCTTGAACCGTTTGTTTTGAATATTGAATCGGCAATCCGGTTGCTTGCGTAATATCAATAAATTCATCCCGAATTTGATCGGCAGAAAGCGTCGGAATTGTTGCAATTGTTGGCAAATCCGTAAATTGAACCGTCCCTTTAGCAGACGTACCGGAGTCATTCAAAGAAACTGATACACGAGACAATCTGTATTCATCAATAGCGGCCTTAAAAAAGGCAATGCGTCCGCCATTTTGCTTACTCCATGAGGTTTCAATACCTGTGGGTGTACAAACCACTGTTCCCATTTTCCATTGAGGAATTGTCAAATTGCTGAGTTGATAGGAGTTATCCCAACACTTATTCAAAAAGTGTAATGTATCTGGTACTTTTTCCCATGGCTTCGGTTTTTCCGGTGTCGGTTCAACCGGCTTAATCACCTCAGGCGTCGGAACAGCCACAATTTTTTTCGGTGTAAACACACTGTCCCATAACGAACTGATTAAGTAAAAAATACCGATAACAACCACAATGATAAACAACGCAATCCCAATAAGGAACTGAGTTTTTCTCATCGCACTGAGTTCTTGCAAACGAACTTTTCTGGCATTTTTAATTAAATCAGCTAAGACAACTTGTTCGGCCCCGTCAATTTGCCATTCGGAGGGGGCAATTTTGATATCCCAATCTGGCACGGCCATCATGGAGAAAAAGGCCCGCTGAGCATCTTCTTCCCGTACGAATAAACGATCTTCTTCCGATAAGATTAAGTCATTACGGATGGAAACAAACCACCATCCTTCTTTTATCCGGAAAACGGCACACACAGACGTTTTATCGGCATACGCACTGGCCACAGCAGCGGCAGCGGATGGTTGCCCTTCTGCATGACCCATAGACTTTTTACCAATACCGTATTGAGGCGCTGAAGCCGGACGCAAACAATATAAATCATATCCGGGTTCACTTTCAATCACCTCTCTGATTTCCGGTAATGGGTCATCCGGATTTTGCAAAGATTGCCACAACAAACCAACAGCATAAACCGTTCCGTCAATATTCAACGTTCCGCCCGGTTCGATTTTGTTTTGACTTTCTACAGCATTTACAACTTGGTTTGTGTTTTCCACGGTTTAACTCCTTACCTTAAAAATCACGCATCCGTGTTTCCGGAGCCATCGGAGATTCCAATACCTCAGGTGTCAACAAAATGACCAAGACATCACGTGTATTGTTATTGTAAGCTTGACCACCGAGTAAGCTCATTTTGGGCTTACCGATACCGGCCGTATTTGTCATATCTTGAACTTTTTCAAAACCGGTTAAGACCAACGTAGACCCTGAACGCATAGCAATTTCTTGCATAAAACCACGCATTTGCATTTTCGGCAATTGGACAATGGTTGTTTCTTTATCACCAGAGCTTGTATTTTCATCATCTTCTTCTTTTTCCTGACCACTCATAGACCCGCTGTTAGAGGAAAATTGTTCCAAAGAAATCAAATCACTGATAGTTAATGAGAATAAAACAATCAAACGGCCATGATCCAAAATTCTCGGCAAAATTTCCATAGAGAAACCATAGTTCAAGGTATCTGTTTCCATATCCACTTCTGTATCACGATCATCACCGCTGCCAGATGTAGTTACAGAGGATTCTTTCACATAGTTTTCGGATGTTGTTACTTGAACCGGAGCAACCTTATTATTCATTGTTGTAACAGATGAACTGGTAACTAAAGAGGTTTTTCCAAGTGTTGAGAATGCTTGAATAACCGATGTTGAATCTTTCCATTTTGAATCCGGATTAATTAACGTCAAGCTCATTAACCCAAGAGCCCCAGCTGCCGTACCGCCTGTTGCATCAATGTAATACGGACTTGAGAATGTACCAGCAACATCGGAAGAATTAAATACGGCCCGTAAATCAAAACCATAGTTATCTTCTTTAGAAACACTAACTTGTAATACCTTCACGGAAATAGCCACTTGACGTGTCAATTTTTCATTCCAGTTGTTAACATAAGATGCCACTTTTCTCATAATAAACGGACTAGCCGTTACAGTAATTGTACCTGTCGGACGACTGAAAGAAATTTTTCCTTGTTCACCAACAACTTGTTCAATACCTTTTTCAATACTATCCCACAAAGCCAAATTTGCCGATGTATTTAAACTGGATGACGCATTTCCGCCACCACCTTCACCCATAGAGGTACCAGTAATGGACGCACTCATTTGTGTTTCCGTTGGCAAAGCATAAATTGTAAAGACACGCGTTTCCGTTGTAAAGAACGTAATAACACCGCCTTTATATCTCCACCACACACCATAACGGTTGGAAATATAGTTTAATAACCCGCTGAGTTTACCGGAATAATTAACGGGAACAGTTTCGGATGGAATAGCCTCTTCGGCCTTTAAATCATCCAAACGAACGGCAATACCAGTTAAATCCGTCAACTCTTGAGCCAATAATGGCAAAGTTGTTTCTTCAGCAATTGAAATCGTAATACTGTCATCAGCCTCTAACCAAGCCGGCAG
>JAFXFY010000158.1 GCA_017513365.1 Alphaproteobacteria bacterium
CAATCGTTTTAAAGCGATGTCGTATTACGAATGCCGTGAAGTGTTTGCCCCCTGAAAATAAACCAATAGGGTCGGAAATTAATAACTGTGTCCCTCATTTGAGAGCAGAATTGCAAGAAATGAGTAATTTGAAATGGATTGTGTGTTTGGGAACCATTGCACACGAATCGGTACTAAAGGCCTATGGGTTAAAAAAGAAAGAGTATCCGTTTGCGCATAATGTGGCCTATACATTACCGGATGGAAAAATGCTGATTGCCAGTTATCATTGTTCAAAATATAACACCAGCACAAAACGTTTAACCCCTGAAAGTTTTGAAGAAGTTTTCAAAAGGTTGACAAAATAAGTTGACTTTTGGCGATATTTGTGATAAACTGCTTAACAACTTATGAAAGGAAAGAGGGTATGTGGCATCCTGAAACACGTGAGTTATGGGTTGAATATCAAGGAAAAATTATCAATCTGTTTGATTATAACGGCCAAAAATTTGATTGGCAAGGGAATTTGGATTTGTCATTTTTGGATTTAAAAACAGATGAGATACCCGATTTATCTAAAATGGTTGTTCATGGGGATTTGAATGTGTCTTATAATGAATTGACGGGGTTTAAGAAGTTGCCTCGTGTCATTCATGGTTCTTTGTATGCCAGTTTTAATAAGATTAAAGATTTTGAAGATTTTCCTGATTTGGTGGCCAGAGAGTGTGTGATGCTCGGTAATCGGTATCGTGGCACAAAACGGATAGAGGATGGGTCTTTGGGGGCACCGGATGTTATTACGCAAGATTACTATATTGCATGGCGTGAAGAACAAACGCGTGAGTTGATGAAGGCGTGTGGTGATGTGGATAAGATGATGGCTATTCAGGAAAAAATATATAATGAAGATGCCTTTCATCAGACCCAAGATATGTTGCAACTCAGACAAAAATATTTGTGGCGTTTTTCAGATAAGTTGAAAGATAAAAAGAGTGAACTGACCGTGGTTGAAATAGAAGACCCATATTTGGCGGATATTAATGAGCAAACTTCAGGCGAACAAGATGAAGCCAAGGTTATTGGTGTTGTTGTCGCTATTGAAGAAGAGGTTGTGCCACGAACTGTGGTGCGTGCGTGGGAACGTCATCATAAAAAGAAAGTGCGACATTATCCGTATGGACGTCGCAGAATTGATAAAAAAATGGAACGAGAATAAAGTTTTTTGCGGGCTTGATAAAATAATGCTTGCATTTTGAAAAAAAATAGCGTATAAGGAAGCATCTTTTGGATGGGTGGCCGAGTGGTTGGCGAGTGGTAGCGACCGCAGGGAGGTACCCGAGAGATGTCCTTTAGGACAGTCCCATCAGGGATAAAATCTTTGATTTTACAAGGCGCACGTCGGGGCGCCGAAACCACAAAACTCCGACAGTAGTAAATATGGATGGGTGGCCGAGTGGTTGAAGGCGCACGCCTGGAAAGTGTGTTTAGGCTTAACCGTCTAACGTGGGTTCGAATCCCACCCCATCCGCCATTAAAACAGCCCCGAATGGGGCTTTTTTTATGGCGAAAAAGGGGAGGGGAGAGGACCCACGTTAGAGTGGGATCGGTGAGCTTTGCGAACGACGGCTTTAGCCGGTCCCGAATGAAAAGAGGGATAAATTATATATAATTTACAATCCCACCCCATCCGCCATTAAAACAGCCCCGAATGGGGTTTTTTTTTTATGGCGAAAAAGGGTAGGGGAGAGAACCCACGTTAGACGAAATGCAATAAAAAAAGTGTTCCAAAGGAGGTTGGAACACTTTTAGTTAAACGCCAAAGGAGGAGGAAGGCGTTTATGAAAAAAACTAATTAAGCGGCTTTGGCAGCTTTGGCGCTTTCAATACGTTTACGTAAAGCTTTGGCTTCGTCTGTCAAACGAGATACCGGTTTTGTTAACAAGTATGTGTCAATTCCACCGTTCTTTTCAATTGTTCTTAAGCCGTTTGTGCTGACACGTAATGTTACTTGAGCACCCAAAATTTCACTGTACACGGCAACTTCTTGTAAGTTTGGCATAAAACGACGACGTGTTTTACGATTGGACTTACTGACGTTGTTTCCTGTTTGTACGCCTTTACCGGAAATGACGCATCTTTTTGTCATGGTTTGTATCCTTTCTTAACCTTAAAACATAAAACTGATGTGTTCTTTTACCTTTTTTTTTCGTAAAAGTCAAGAACTTTTTTTACTTTTTGTTAAAAATTTAACGGTTATCCTAAAAAGGGTATAAATCCGGTAATGGTTTTTTACGTTTATGGGTGTTTATTTTATGCAAAATAAAGGTAGCTAATCCCACAATGAGTCCGCCTCCGATTAAACCGATAATCAACCATAACCACATATCGGAAGATGTCATTACGGATTGTCCTTGGATAACTTTTGGTTCTTTCTCCACCTGTGGGGCAGACATTTGGACCGCTTGTTGTTGTGGCACAGATTGTATAGTTTGAACAGGTAATTTGGGTCCGTTTACCATAATTGTTTTTGCCGGAATAACGGCGTTTTCTGTTTGTCCGGATACCTTATTAAACCAAGGTATATTAATTG
>JAFXFY010000001.1 GCA_017513365.1 Alphaproteobacteria bacterium
AAGATAATAGGTAATTCTGTCCAATTTTTTGGACACTTCCCCCGATGGCCATACATGATCCGGCGCGGGCCGTGATCGGGAAAAGAAAACCGGCATCATTGGCGTGATACCGGTTATGCCTGGTTAATGGCATTTGTGTTTAGTTATTCATTCACTACCCTTTTAATGTTGGTTAGTTTAGCATTTAACGCATCGTATTTAACTTTTAATTCTTCATACAATGCTTTATAGTCTGTTGGCGGTAAATCTTCACCGTTCATAACAGCCACCCAAAATTGATTATTGTCGATAACATCAATTAAGGCCCAATCATAGCCATCGGCTTTTTTCCAATCGTGGACATCGTATATACCGCGCACACAATATTTATCATATGCCGTACCGGTTAATGATGGTTTTTTGCGCATTCTTCTGGTATCCGATTTAATATTAACTTGTTCAATTAGATCGTTTCTTTCAACGGGTTTTGGATAATTCATAATTGTCAATTCCTTTTTCCATTCACTTGATATGTATTCAGTATTGAACTGTTTATTATAAGCCAAATATTCGTATGGATTTATAACATTATCTAACATGGTATCCCATGAATAATTTACAGCCGTTTTAACGCATTTTGTTAAATATAGGTGTAAATGTATACCGTTACTTTTTCCGGTGTTTCCACGCGTTGCGTTGGCCATCTGTTGGCCTAAATAAACGCGATCACCTTTTTTTACGGTTGGGAAATATGCTAAATGTATATATCCGGTCCATCGTTTGGTTCCATCATCGTATGGATGTTCAATAACAATGTAGTTACCTACTTCGGAACCATAACCGCGATCAACAACAATTCCATCTTGCCATGCTAACACCGGACAATTTGGATTTTCGGCCCATCCAATATCAATACCCTTATGTGATGGGTAATTATAAGGTTTAGTTATACCCCGTGCATCTGTTAACGGGATGATGCCAATATCTTTATTCATGCTGTTCTTATCCAAACATAAACGGCGATATATGGCGGCATATTGCTGAATGGTGTTGATGATCCGCCGTTATCATATATAACATCGCTGACACTGTTACCGCCGGAATAACGTGAACCCTGGCGATAATATCCAGAAACTACATTGGATGTTTTGAAAACTGTACCGTCAACGCCGGCGATAACTGTTCCAGGCTGTGCACCGCCACCGCCATGGACCTGAAAATATCCTTGCTGTTTCGGTAAATTTCCGGCCACTAACGTTGTATTTTCCTGGCCACCGGTTTCACCGCGGTTATGATTATTGCCACATGCTAAAATAAATTTGTCTTTTAACTGTGTCCATGTACCGAAACCAAATAACGTGGCTGGATTTGTTGAAACGTTAGCATTCATATAAATTGATCCAACGGGATAAACTTGCTGTAAACTACATTTGGTGGTATCGGATGGATGAACATGATCCCCACGGGCATAAGCGTTTTCGGTTCCCACATTGGCCACACCGTTCATTGTTGGTGTGCTGATTGATGGTGATGGTGATGTTAAGGCACCGGACCGTTCCCACGCTGTGGAATTTGTACTCCAGATGTATAATTCAAATGAAGGTGAAACACCTACTAAATAAGCATCGCCGGCTGATCCGGTTGGATGTGCTGTCTGTAAATCGGCTAATGATGGGTATATATCCAGAATTTCCAGGCCGGTACCATTTTCACCGCGTAATGATGGTGTTGTGAATGATGTACCATTAGTGAAATTGAATGTTATTTCATCATCGGCATTAATTGAAACGCTTGATATGCCATTCCCGGCCACGCCCTGGGCACCCGTATTGCCGGTATCGCCTTTATCGCCTTTAACCAATGTAAATGTGAAATTCAAACCGTGAACCAGATCACCGGTCACAACAACATCCGGATTGCTACCCCGTATAGCATTAGCGGTAACGGAAAAACCCATTTCACCCCATTCTTTTTTAATTTGCCGTACTGTTTTTATAACCCAATCCAGATTTAACTCATGTACATCTGTATATGGAAAATTATCAAAAATAGCCATAATTTTACTCCTATATCGTTGGTGTAACTGTTATTTTAGCACTTGCCGGCTGTGAACCATCTGTGATTGAAAAAATAAAGTTATGGTTATCCATATCCAATTCATACGTACAATTAACAGTATCCGATACCGCATAAGCGGTATTTATAGCAAATGTTAATTCTCTAGCACCAGTCCATTCATAATAATTGTCACCTTCATCGCCATATTTAGGTACAAAAATTTCAAAGGTTGATGTGCTTTCACCCGGAATTGATGCCCATTCTTCCCAAACGCTACCATCTTTTAATGATAACAAATTTAATGTTCCTGGCTCCTCCGTGTAATCGGTTGTATCAACTTCTATTGTTAAGATGGGGTTATCAACCCCACTTCCACCGCCACCAACCGGATAAAATATTCCGGTTGTTTCATCCATAACACCACCGGTTAATTCGTGGGTATCGGTGTCCACGCTGACATATGCAACGTTGGCGTTTTCAAATCTTATATTTGCATTTTTTGCCATTTGTTAACCTTTCTAATACACCAATAAACAAAATCGGTGTATAAAATCGTTTATTATGTAATTGTATAAATCAAAATCCGTTCTTACTTCCGTTTCCATTCTAACGATATCCTGGGCATCACGGATGGCGCTGTCGCCTTCAACATGGAATGTTTCATTTGTTGTTACCCATCCCTTATCAGTATTGGTAAGGTCAACGGCCACAACACCCGTTTGAACACCATTCCGTGAACTGTCATTCCAGGCGTTTTCATTGGTTTTTGTTGTGCCTTTATTGGTTCCCGTTAAATCACGCTGTTCGCTGATCGTACGGGTTTCATCACGTTTGATGTTAACAAACGGATCATAATCTTCATATAATACCCTGGCCACGCATTCCCATGTATGCAAACGCATCCGGCTCCATGACATAATGGCCTGGCGCATGAAATCGGCATCCGGATAAAGGATTTCCAATTCCCCGGCGGTCATTAAGAGATTATCGCGGAATGTATCACGATCTATTTCATCCGGTAACATGATACCGTCAAAAATAGAATTATCATATTGGTATAAACCTAATAACGATAATCTGGCGCCCCTACTCATAAGCCAATTCACCGCCTTCCGGTTTGAAACGGTAATCAACGGAAATATTTAACCCATACATGGCGTTTACCTTTTTCAAATCCTTTTCGATCGTTTCTTTCCATAATGCTATTTTGGCGTTTGTATCCACATTATTCATGTTGACTTCATCAACTAGCATACGTTCGCGTTTCTGGGTATTGGCGTTTGGGATGCCAATATCAGTATTGAAACGATCTTCAATGGTTTTCATATCATTTAAGATTTTATCTGTAATGTAATTCTGTCCTACATTCTGGGTGAATAATTCCCATGTTGGCGTACCATCTTCATTAATCAATGATTTATCAATTACGGCTATCGGTTCGCCCGATGCCAATTTATCATACATCTTTTTAAAGGTTTCAGCGGACCGCTTGTTTTCGCTGAAAAAGATATAAGACATTTTAGAATTAAGTAAATTTATGCCGGCTGTTTCCAGACATAAAGCCATTAAATCGGCATATGTTGTAACAATATCCATTATGCCGGAGTAATTCGGCTGTAATTTTATTATTTCACATTCCTGGCCAATAACAGCGGTTTTAAACCCTTGTAATAAAGGGTTGGCGATAACTACATTTGTTGGCTGATAAAACACATTATAGCCCGATAAACCGCAAACCATGGGGATAACACCGTATTTTTCAGTCTTGATAACGGATATATAACCATATCCAAATAATACATATTGGAAATAGTTTAATGGCCACGTTTCCAGCAAACCATCAAATTTGAAAATGCTGATGGCCTTTTCAAATAGATATTTTGTGTAATACATAACCAACGCGGTATTTCTACAATGAACCGTGCTTGGCGATCTAATGGCGTTATATAAATTATCAAATTCATAATTTGTTGGTATGTTCATATAATCACCTTATCTTTACTTTTATATTTTTTCTTTTCAGTTTTGGAATTAAGTACGTTTCAATCGGTTCAAATGAAATAGGCAAATATATAAAGCCCTGGAAATTCATACCCCGGTATAAATGCCATGTATTATAGGCGTAAACGGTCTGTAAACGGAATGTTACACCCCCATAAACACTTTCACTTAATACCAATGATGTTATATTGCCCAAACTGTCGTAATTTATCTGTTCAACTATGGCCACATGGCCCGATCCGGCGCCTGGTTCATCATAACATATAACCGCACCCAATTGCGGATCACTTCCGCGCCGGTACCCATCACCGGTATTTAACCACCATATTTCAGCTTGGTTAATCGATAGATTGCATGTTGTTGCATTTAAGATTTCAAGCCAACGGCCCCACGCATAGCCAACGCAATTTGATAAAACTGAACCCGTACCATATGACGGATAACCCAATATACATTGATTGTATCCACCGTATGCGGTATTTATCCATCGTAAATCGGTATTGGCCGGCCGTGATAATCTGGGTATAAACGCGCTCATTCGTAATAGAAACCCCGTGAAAGTATATTATTTAAACGCTGTTTTTCCGTATCGGTACCACTGATGGATATTTTAGGATCATCGGCTAATATGTACCCCGGTATATTTGCCGGCGTACGCATTTTACATAACGGTAAACCCTTATTAGCAACGTCACGGTCCGCGATCAATTTAAAATAACATACTAAAACCGGATCATGATAACATGAAATCCCACCCGATGCACTTGAATGGCCTGGTGTTGGCGTACTGTTATTAATAGCGCTGGCTACCCCAACGGCTACACCTAACACATTACCCGTAATGGCTGAAACTACCGTTTCACCCACACTTGCCAATAAACCGCCAACATTAACATCATTACCGGATAAATTAATATCCGTTCCGAAATTAACGTATGTAACGTAAAATGATTTATACGTATCCGGTGAACTTGAAACTTTGAACATTATTTCAAAACGGGCATTTCCGTTGGTAAAATCCGGTGTAATATTTATTTCAAATGCATTACCATACGTTTTCATCCGTTCGTTATCAAGCGTTATAGGGCCCGTTAACGGATGTATTAATTGATATCGGCTGTATGGCGCCCGTTTAACAAACGCGCCGTACGCGGTCTGTGGATGGCTTGGAACACCGGTAAAATACTGACGATAGGTTGATGAGCCCGTAACCCTTGGCGCATATACGCCCGTTGGCCACGATCCTAAATATATCTGGTATCCGGCACCGCTGTTATCATCCACGGTGAACCCCACCGGATACCAACGGCATGATACGATATAATCGGATATTTTATTAAGTGAATTTCTTACACCGCTTTCCAGATTTCCCCACCATGTATTATTACCGCTGTTAGCATAAAACAGTTTTACCACATCCACAAATTTGGATGGTATTAACTGATAATAGATAACACCGTTTGTGGATGCCTGATCATATCCCTGGACACCTACAACATAATAACCGTTATCAAATCCGGAAAATTCAAATGATTGGGATAATCCTAAATCGGAAATTACGCTGATCTGTGTTTCGGCTTTTGTTGGGAATAAAGTATCAATGATATTAGTATCCTGCTCATACGCTGATCGTAAAACATACATGGATGTTGAACCTATTGTACTTTTAAAACTTGCCATTACATCAACATTACAATATACGATCCAAACGCCCTTATTGAACACCACGTCATTTATAAAATAATAACGGCTTAATGATGCAATATAACAGTAATTGTATGATGATGGATTTGTATTTAATTCAATAACCGGGTTTATTATGCTCGAAGGTGATTTGACTAAACATGATAAAACGGTACCGGTTGATGTTGGTATTTTTGTACTGTTTTCCTTTTTACTGAAATTCCAAAATGTAATATTGATCATAAATTACCTTCTTTCTTTTGGACCGCTAACGGCCGGAGTTATGGACTATGTACTATGGTAAAGAATAATATAGGAGAAACCGGCCGTTAACAGCCAATAGAAAGGAGTTATCATAATACGCAAACAAACGTATTAATCTAACAATAATAAGATACCTTTTTCCGTAACGTCATTCTGGTACTGAATGCGTACATGGTTGAATAAATTGTAATACTGTCCTTTAGCGTTATATGGGGACCGTTCTAATGTATCCTGGTAGATATTATAACCGATTGCATCGCGGTCAAACATGATACCCACAATATCATCCACGGCCTGGTTGGCGGCATTTGATACGATCGTACCGGTTGCATCGATATAAACAGGTGTTACGCTTACGGAATTTGGTGAACCGATATTTTGCCAATATGTAACACTTTCAGTATTAGCACGTGTTAAATAGTTATCATGATATGTATCGGCCAATACTTCGGCATCCATATGTGCCATTAAATCAGCATCCAGGAAAATGCGCTGATCTTCTACCGGTGTATGTCTTAAAATAGGATAACCGGTAATGACCTGCTGGAATAACTGTGAGCGTTCGGACATCATCTTTGAAAGCATTTCAATACGTGCATAACACCAACGCGCAAATGCCGGGAAATTTGCCGGCTGTCTTACGGTGGTGCCGGTTAATGATAAACCGGTCCGTGCGTTATATTCAGTTAATAAATGAATAACATGGCCGGTACCTAAAATGTTTAATGCACCCATGAAGTTGGCAACGGATGCCCTGGCCATTTCTTCTAACCACTGTTCGCGTTCATTTTCGAAATGTGTCATTAATCCGGACATGAAATTCGCTAATTCCTGGGGACCGCTGAATGCTAATTCCAACTGTTTTGTGGTGATTGTGTACTGACCTAACCATAAATCGGACCCAACATATCTTGTTTCCAATACTGATGGTTTACGGATGGCGAACTGATCAACGGTTCCGCCATCTGTTAATGTGAATGATGGGTTTGAAATCGGATCGCGGTCCGCAAATGATAATTTACGGGTAATTCCGCCCCATCTTTCGGCGCTGACTTCCAGGCCAGCGAATTTACGGCTGTAAGGTCTTACGGCTACTAATGTACGGCCTACCATCTGAGAAATTGCATTCAAAACGGGTTCAAAACCATTCTGTAATGTTGCCTGGGCCACGCTGATAAAATCGACTAATGAAACCGGTGTTAATACTTTTCTTCCGGTTGCCTGGAGATGCAATTCAGCAATTAATGCATATGCATCTTCAATGCCCATTGTGTTAACTGCCATTTAATTTTTACCTTCCTTTACTTTGTTTCTTTAGGTGGATTAATAACATTTGCTAAAATACGCTGTGCCACATCTTCATTAGTAATGTTCATTGTATCATGCTGAATGAAATATTTTTCCATCTGTGTTTTCATTCCCTTAACTTCATTTACCAATGATGTTAATAACTCGATGTCCGGGTTTGGCTGTACTTCCGGCACCTTTTCCGGTTCGGTCTGTGGCGTAATTTCAGCCGTTTTAACGCTTGTTTCCGGTTCTTCCGAACCAATATAAGCATTAATTTCTTCGCGCGTGTAACCGGCTTTTAACAATGTTACAAAATCCTTAATGTCTAACTTTTCCATTTGTACTTCCTTTCTATTACGGATAATCTTCAATCGTGGCGTTCTAACTTATCTTCAATAATGGATAAACGGGTATTGATGCTGTTTAATGTACGTAACATTTCCGTCATAGTTGTATTCTGGAAATAGATCAAATACGCTACACATACGATACCAATACCGTTATTAATAATCATATTAACAATTTCATCCATTTAATCACCTTCTTTAAAATGGGATATAGCATTCACGCGCTTCGCCTACGCATGGCCACCGGTTCGGCCGGTTGCGATATGGCCACGCTATACCCCTATAATAATTATATCAGTTAATAAAAAAGCCGTATATAATTACGGCTACCATATATTGAAATATTTTTCCAATAAAACTTTATACACATAACTTTCAAATTCAATACGGCGGTTCAAATACGCTAACCATATTGAGTAATGATCTCTGGTAAATCGCTTTAATTCCATCGGTGATGTTTCATATTGATTTGGTGTTCCGGATTGATGACCGCATACATACCACATTTTCTTGGATTTGTGTTTATATATGGCCAATTCACCAACATTAACGATTGGCCTATATTCCTTCAAATTACGGCTTACAATGTCAATCATTTCTTCCTGGGTAAATTCATTATTCAACGCCATCTTGGTAAAATCGCTGTCCAATCCGGCTAATTTATACAGTGATGTTTCAGCTTTCCGTTCCCCGATCGGCGTGGTATGCAATAAAATCATGGTTAACGCTTTATTGGGATAATTCTGGATCACATTACCGGTTTTCAGCATCTTTTCGCAAATGCTTACCAATTGCAATTCAATAAACAACGGATTGGCTAAATCGTTACTATTGGATAATGCCAATACTTTCATCGGTTCCATGCCGTTCAATTCACGGTTTCTTGAAATGGTTTCCACCCGGTTCATGAACCGCATACCTTCATTTGAAATGGGCCTTTCATGTTTTTCCCCGATAAATTCATCATAGATCAATACGGGAAAATTACCATCCTTTTCCATGCCAAATGAAAAGCCCCTTATATTGGCGATCGTACTTAATGCAAGCAAATAACCTATTGGTTCGCCATATGGTTCGTACATCTGTTTTTCACTGTTAAATTCACTGTGATAAACCCCGGAAATGTTTTTATTGATCTTACGGACAATGAAACGGTAATTTTCACCCAGCACGTTTTCAAGCGCATTAAACGGGTTCATTTTATCATTTTTGATCATGTCAATCTGTGTCTGTGTTCTTCTCATGAATATAAACGGATGCTCATGATCTATAACATATTTCAGCCGGCCGAATGTCTTACCAATGCCACGATCGGCCACCCGTGATGAATGTGTATGTCTGGGAATTATTGAAAATCCATTCCATATTCAAATACCCATGTTCATCAAATAGATGGTTCATTTTTCACCTTCTTTCTACCGTGAAACGGGCTGATAACAGCCCGTTAAAATGGTTCATATGTATCATATGTATATGCTATGGTTTTACCCATTTTAGCCTTTACTTCTTTGATATCACGAATAATGAGATCACCATTCAAAACAGCATTCAGCATTTCATCATTATCGTAAATCTGTTCAAAATCCGCCACAGCCCTGGCCGGCATATTGATCTTATAGCCGTTGGCTACAACAACAACTTGCTTTCCAAAATCACCGTTGGTGAAAAAGAAACCTTCAACGCGTAATGTTTTGTTTTTGAAATCCTTTAATTTCTTAAATTCCATCTTATCTAATTCAATACTTTCTTTAATGGTTCTTTTGTGGTTTCTGTTTAACTGTTCAAACATATTATAATTTCCTTTCCTTTGATGTTTGTTTCTTATGGTATAAACCATAAATTTCATTTTCACTGTACGCAATTTCATAACATCCGTTTAAAATGCGTAAATAATCCGCGGTTAATCCTAATGTGTATGTACTGTCTTTGATAACCACATTATCCGTGATCGTGAGATGCCTACCATCGGCCATAATATCCACATTCACATTATCATTAAACACGCTTTCTGTTCCACCGGCTTTAACAAATATAAAGCCATCTTTGAAATTTTCTAATCTTCCTAATTCTTCACCACCTTTCTTTTTATTAACACCGGCTATTGTTATATGCAATTTTCCGGTGTTATCTTCCAGAACATATTTTTTAGCACCCATGGTTTTAAATCTGTTCGGTAATTCATAACCTTCATTTTCAAATACACCCATGTAATGCACGGTTCCGGCATTGTCAACGGCATAAGCCCCCGTTTTCTTACTGTCTTTGATACGCTGTCTGTTATATTTGGCCATATTGATCTTACCTAAATATTTAACACTATCCGTATCACAATAAACAAAATTATGCCCCCGTAAATAGATCATTTCATGTAAGCGCAAACGCGCCCACGCTGTAACCCATACACCCCACCGATAATTTAGAAATGCACGTCTGTTAGATTGTTCCAATAATTTTTCTATTGGTTCATCCCTGGTAACAAATTCACCGTTAATATAATCTATGCTGTCTTTTACCGGGTTTTGTGCTGTCATACCGTAACACCGGTTTAACCTGGCTTTATTGGCCAAATAGAATGTATAACGTTCATCATCCGGCCCAATATGCTTTAATTCCGTTTTGATGCAGTAATATTTCAATACCACATCCGTTAACATGCTGGGTAACGGTTTATATTTCCGGTAATATACTTCAAATGGGTTTGATGCACTGAATTTGTAATGATGCAATATGATCTTTAAATCAATATCCGTGATGCTTGTTTCCAGGTATGACCGGGAAATGATACGGCCGTTATCATATACCCCGTTTTCAATCTTACGGCATTTATCACGGGATAAATACGGCGCACCGTCAAACGGATCGGATAATTCAATATCATAAAACGCTATTCGCATTAATAAGGCATAACGGCCCGTTTTCATCATGGATCGTATTTTATCAACGGTACACCCGGGAATGATCCAGAATTTAGACATTGGAAATTTACAATTCAACATCACATCCGGATAACTTGATACACGATCCACCGATGAAACATTATCAATTATGATATTGCTGAGCCATCTGTTACTATGTGTATCACCACCGCGGAACCGCTCATTCAAAACCAAATAGACGGGTACATCCGGCAACATTTCCTTTAACTGATCGTGATTGAACTGTTCCATCGCTTTACGGACATCACGTCTAACAAATCCGGTTGATGTCATTGGTATGGATGCCAGATCATCGTTATCAACGGCCATGAACTTTTTTAAGGCCTGGACCAATCCACGAACATCGTTAATACAATACTGAATTTCACGATCTGTTAATTCGGTCCATGGATAACGTACTTTTGAATAATCAAATTCATCACCGCTTAATTTTTTGTTTTCAACATTCATCTGTTTTAGAAATTTGTCCAATGATAAATTAGTAAGATAATATGAACAGCGGTATTCCAATTGATCAAACATGGTGAATTTTAATACCTTTCGGGGTTCGGTCCGGAATACTTCATCCGGTTCAAATCCGTATATGCCTTTAAGGAATGAAAATTCAAAGGATGCGTTATGTATGTACCGGACTAACCAATAATTACCGATTTCACGCCTTACATGATCCAGAAAATAATAATATTCTTCCCATGTTCGGCCAATCACTGTGGGCAAATCATCAATCTGGTATTGCCATATGTACATAAATGCCTGGTCCATACCTGGTAACGTACTTGTTTCAATATCAAACCGGGTAATACAATCCAAATACGTTTTATCGTGCTTTCTGGGCCTTCCGCGCTTACGCCTTAACGGCTTGAATTTATGCAATAAAGTATAATCAAAATCGTGAACACCAACCCAATCATTCATAATTTTTATTGGATGATTTTTTCTTTCTCGGCTGATAATACTTTTTGTTTAAATTCAATCTTTTCGGTGTAAATTCCTTTCCCTTCCGTTCCCGTCTGGCCTGGGCTTTTTCCAATCCTTCAACCCAATCATGCAAATTTAACAGTAAATCATCCTGGGACATTTTCTTTTTACCTAATACACGGTTGATTTCCATGGCTACTTCCGGCGATCCGTATATTTCGGCTAATGCCTTATAATAAACATTTTCCATCATATCCAGAAATTCAATAATATTTCCACGGTTTATGTCCTTATAATTCCGATCATTCAATTGTGAAACCGTTTCTTTCAGTTTCTTTTCTATGGTGGGGATACGCATTTCCATGCGTACTTCCTTCATTTGTTTTATGGCCCTTCTTAAATCCGTATTGGAAACGTTGGGCCCTAATTCCCTAACTGACTTAAACATCGCCAATGCATCATTAGGAGCCTTTAACCATTTCCCATATTGATCTTGTAAGCGTTTTGCCTTACTTCTTATGCTACTTGACAATTTTATATATGATTGTCTTAACTTTGATTTCTTCGCTTTTCCCATATTTTTAATTTTCCTTTACTACATTCATCAATTCCATTAATGTAAGCATTGGCGTGATGTACTGATCAAATTTTTCCTTTTTAGGTTTTGTTATTACCTTACGTTTTAGAAAATAACGGTGTATCAATGTTATTTCTTCCAGATAAATATGTTCGTAAATATCATATTGCGGATATAATTCCCAAATGTATTTTAAGAACAATTCATCACCTAATAATACACATATTTGTTGCATATCCAACTTTACCGCGGTTATGCTGAAATTGGAAATTCTTTCACTGTCTTTCATATCCGTTACCAATTTATGATCAACCAGGCTATTTCCATAAACAGCATAAGACCGATAGCCCGTAACACCTTCCATAAGATGCCGTATAATTCCTTAATTACTTTCTTCATGTTCTTCACCGCTGATTATTACCCGGGAAATAACGATCACAAACGCCATACCGGATATAAAACCTAATACGAAACAAACCAATTTAACCAACATAATTATTCACTTCCTGGTAATTGCCATAATCAATGCATGATTGCAAATAATATAATTCACCGAACATATATTGAATGCTTTCATGACATAATTCTTTCATATGATCATCAAATAGATCATCATATTCACCCATCAACACATGGCTTTCAAATGCTATTGATTTGTATAGCCCTTTCATACGATCCAACATTTCAGCCAGGGACATCGTATTTTTTGATGTCCTGGCCACAAATTCCTTTACTGATAAATCGATCATGCTATTCACCTTCATATTCTAATTCAATATACATTACGCGATCTTTGCGTATCTCAATGTAGGATACACGCCTGTTGTACCAATCACCGAAAACTTCTTCAAAATCTTCCATTATATATTCTGGGTTCCAATCTCTATGATGTCCGGTATACATATCTGTAACAACTAATATGGTATGGTATTCTGTTACCTTCATTAATTCTTCAAATGACATATTATATTACCTCTATATACAATTTTGATGATCCTTCAGCCTTAATATAATCAACTCTACAATTCAACAACATATTAAGAGCATCATTAACATCATCATTTAAATTTTCATCATAATACCCGTTCATCGGAAAACAAATAGCGTGGCGCTTTGGACCGTGTACATAAACCAATCTAACATAGGTCATGTAATCTAAACTGTTTAATACATCCTTTAATAACATTTGTGATAACTCCCTTCCTGGCTTTCGCCGTTTTTGTTTTTATTGTACCATATGAATTAAGTGAAATTATGTGATGACAATGTGA
>JAFXFY010000013.1 GCA_017513365.1 Alphaproteobacteria bacterium
CCACTCCGGTCCCATCGGCGACAGCGAAAAATATATGGCCCATGTGTTTGGGGCAGATCGCAGTTATCATGTTACAAATGGGACGTCAACGTCAAATAGAATTGTGTTAATGTCGTCTTTAACACGCAATCAAGTTGCTTTATGCGATAGAAACTGTCATAAATCGGTTGAGCATGCCATGACAATGAGCGGGGCGGTGCCGACTTATTTAATCCCGACACGCAACCGATATGGTATTATCGGCCCTATTCCTCCTGAAAGATTAACACCAAAAGCGATTCAAAAGACATTGACCGATAATCCACTGATAACCAAAAAAATTAATTCAAAGCCCGTGCATGCCACGATTACCAATTCAACCTATGATGGTTTGTGTTATAATGTCAGGCGGGTATCGGAGTTAATAGGACCATCTGTTGACAGATTACATTTTGATGAAGCTTGGTATGGATATGCCAGATTTAATCCGATTTACCAAGATCGTTTTGCGATGTATGGTGAGGCAAAAGACTATGACAAAAATGGGCCAACAATTTTTGCTACACAATCAACCCATAAATTATTAGCGGCTTTTTCTCAAGCCTCTATGATACATATCCGAGATGGCAAAAATCCTATTGACCATATGCGCTTTAATGAAGCTTTTATGATGCATGCTTCAACATCTCCGTTTTATCCGATTATTGCGTCAAATGATGTGTCTGTGGCTATGATGGATAAAGTGGGTATATCGCTGACCGAAGATGCGATAAAAGAGGCTGTTTCTTTCCGGCAAACAGTCGGGCGATTAAACCGAGAATTTACTGCCAAGCACGATTGGTTCTTTAATGTATGGCAACCGGATTCTGTTATCAGTAAACAAACGGGTAAAAAAGTACCTTTTTTTGAAGCAGATAGCACGCAATTGATGACCGATCCCGACTGCTGGGTTTTAAAACCAAATGACCCTTGGCATGGATTCGGTGAGATTGAGGAGGGGTATTGTATGTTGGATCCGATTAAGGTGTCTATTACAACCCCTGGGATGCAATTAGATGGAACCTTGGCCGATACTGGAATTCCGGCCGCTGTTTTAAGTGCCTATTTAGATGCCAAAGGGATTGTTGTGGAAAAAACAACTGACTTTACGGTATTATTGTTGTTTTCTATCGGTATTACACGAGGTAAGTGGGGAACATTGTTAAATGCGTTATTTGAATTTAAACATGATTATGACACAAACGCTCCGTTATTTACCACGTTGCCCGATATTCGCCAAAATTGGCCGGAACGTTATCGGGGAATGGGATTAAAAGATTTGTGTGATGAGATGTATCAGTCCATGAAGCAATTGCAAACCACGAAAGCAATGGCGGACGCTTTTTCCGAATTACCTCATCCGGATATGACACCGGTAGAGGCCTATGAGCAGTTGGTGTTAAATAATGTGGAGTTGTTAACGCTGGATAAAATGGCCTCTCGTACGGTAGCCACAGGCGTGGTTCCTTATCCGCCGGGAATTCCGATGTTAATGCCGGGGGAAAATGTCGGACATGAAAATAGTGCCGGTTTAAGATACTTAAAAGCATTAGAACAATTTGACAGCCGATTCCCCGGATTTACCCATGATACACATGGGGTGGATGTGATAGATGGAAAATATCATGTTTTATGTTTGAAAAAGAACAAGAAATAACAAAAAAAGGAGGGGATAAAAATCCCCTCTGAATTTTTTATTCGGTTTATAAATTTGTGGATAATTTTTCGCCACCTAAGATATGGGCATGCAAGTGCGGAACTTCTTGTCCGCCATTATTCCCCTTGTTAAATACCAAACGATAGCCGTCTTCTTCAACCCCTAAAATTTCAATAGTTTTGTATATGGCGCGCATAAAACCGGTTATTTCATGTTCATCGGCGTGGTTGATGAAATCCGAATAATCGGTTAAGAGGGCTTTACAGATAACCAAAGCGTGAATTTTGGCTTTTGGATTAATGTCATAAAAAGCCAAAGCATGGTCATCTTCATAAATTTTATTACATGGAATTTCGCCTCGTAAAATTTTGGCAAAAACGTTATCTGCATTATAATCCATTTTTCGTTATCCTTTATATTTTTTTGTTGCTCTTTATCCATATTGGCAGTATATTATCTAAAGTTTAATAAAAAAGGTCAAGAGTAAAATGAAAAAGATTATTTTAGGAACCATCGGATGTTTGTTAACGTTGCCGGTTTATGCCGGCTTGTATGATGTATCCGGTATTGCCGTTAATGTTGAGGCCGAAAATGCCGTTCGTGCAAAAGAACGAGCCTTGACCGATGCCGTATTGCAGGCATTTCCTAAATTAATTGAAAAAATCGGGTTGGATGATAAATTTGTTGTTCAAATTGATATGCCAAAACCACCTGAAGAAGCACAAGAGGATTCTCAAGAGAATATCGCAGAGGGTATGCCGTCCGAGGAAGTGCAGCCAGAACCGATTGAGACTCCCGAAAATGGAGTGGTGATAACGCCTGATGAAATTTCGGCGTTAGTTGCGGGGGTGTCTGTGGCCAATGAAAAAAATACACCGGTGCGATATATAGCAGATGTAACGGTGCAGTTTAAACCAAAAGAGATAAACGCTTATTTAACAGAACGTGGGGTGCCGTTTTTGGATAAAGAACCTCCTAAGATGGTTATTATTCCGATTGTGCGGGAAAATGAAATGGTTAAGGTGTTTGAAGAAGATAGTCCTTTGTTTTTGTCATTAAAACAAACGCCTCCTGAAACAAATTTACATACGTTTATCATTCCGGATGGGGATGAGTTTGATAAAGCGTCAATTACCCCAGAAGTTTTGAATGGAACAGATTATACGGCATTGGATACACTGCGGGCAAAATATCGGGCTAAAATGGCATTAATTGTTGATATTACAAAAACAAATAATGTTTATACGGTTAAAACAATCGGGTATCCATCCAATCCGTCAGCGGGCAGTGATATTACCTTTGCCGTTTCATCACGGGCAACAAATATTCCCGCCGTTATGACGCATATTATGAAAAAAACAGCGGATTATTTGGTGCGTCAATTAAAAGCCTATCATTTAAATCATGATGCTGCCGGTGGTAAGATTACGGCTGTGTTTAATGTGTCAAGTTTATCAGAATGGCATGCAATTGAAAAACGGTTAAAGGCATTCAACTTTGTGGATAAGACAGATGTGAAAGTGTTGTATAAAAATAGCGTTTTTACGGAATTAACGTTTTCTGAAAATACTCAAACAGCTTTGGATAAAATGGCGGCGGCTGGATTTATGTTAGAGCCTCAGTCCGATATGTATGTATGGAAAAAATAATAAGGGGATAAAAATGAAACTGAATAAACCATTGTTAATTGTATTGGGTGTTTTGTGTTTAATCGGATTGTTCTTTTATGCAATTTCTTCCATTTTGCTACCATTTATCTTAGCGTTTGTTTTGGCGTATTTCTTAGATCCTTTGGTGAATAAGCTGACTCGTCGTAAATGGTCCAGAGGATTGGCCTCAGGAACAGTTGTATCCGGTTTTTGCGTATTCGTTTTGACCTTGTTTTTGATATTGATTCCAATATTGCAAACACAAGTTTTATCTTTTATTGTTAAGTTGCCGACAATAACGGCCTATGTTTGGGATAAAATTAAGGTTGTTATTTCATACACACAACATAAAATTTCATCTGAACAAATGGGGCAGTTGTCGGATGCAGTTTCTCAAACGGCATTTGATGCACTCAACAGTATTGCCGTCGGTATTTTGAATGTGATTTCCGGTGGTATAGCCTTGTTTAATGTTGTATCGTTGTTGTTAATTACACCGGTAGTTTTGTTTTATGTATTAAAGGATTGGAATGACGTGTCTAAAAATATTAAAGGATTAGTGCCACCTAAATATAAGGCAGATACGACCAGTATTTGGCGTGAAATCAATATTAAATTGGCCGGATTTATTCGGGGTCAAGTGTCTGTGTGTTTGGCGTTGGCTGTGGTTTATGGTATAGGATTATCGGTAGTTGGATTGGATTTAGGGATTTTAATCGGTATTTTATCCGGCATTTTATCTTTTATCCCTTATTTTGGTTTCTTAAGCGGTGTCGTGCTCAGCATTTTAATTGCTTTATCCCAAGGGGCTGGATGGGGGTTATGGGTCGGATTAGCTGTTGTATTTATTATCGGCCAAATTTTGGAAAGTTATGTATTAACGCCAAAGTTGGTTGGAGATAATGTCGGTCTTCATCCGGTATGGATTATTTTTTCCTTGTTAGCCGGCGGAGTATTATTGGGGTTTGTCGGTATTTTAATTGCTGTGCCTGTTGCTGCCGTTATTGGCGTGTTGGTCAGACGGGCTTTGAAATGGTACGAATCTTCGGTGATATATAAAGGATAATTCCTATGGAAATCAAACAGCTGACATTGGATTTGCCCTATAGACAAACATTTGACCGTCAAGGTTTTGTCGTGTCTCCGTGCAACAGCATGGCTGTGTTGTGGATTGACCGCTATCCGAATTGGGGATCGCATGCCTTGTTGGTGTATGGTCCAAAGGGATGTGGTAAAACACATTTATCGCATATGTTTGCTGAGTATCATTTAGACGCCTCAGAATTGTCCGAAAATGAGTGGCCCGAGGTGGATAAATTGGTTGTGGAAAATATTGACCGTCTGACGAATGAAAAAGCGCTTTTTCATTTATTCAATTGGACAAAGGAACAAAATATCGGGTTGTTAATGACAGCCAGCCACATTCCGCAATTTGCGTTGCCGGATTTATCCTCTCGTATCATGATGTGTCCCAAAGTGCCTATTTTACCGCCGGATGATGAGTTGATTTATGCTGTGTTAAGTAAGGCTTTCTCAGAAAGAAGTGTCGCTGTTGATGCTCGGTTTTAGAGTATGCGACCAAATATACCGAACGAACCTTTGAGGCGGTACAATCATTAATTGATATGGCCGATACGTTATCATTATCACAAAACCGTCGTATTACAATTCCAATTGTAAAACAAGTTTTGGCTGATTTACAAGCAAAACGCCGTCAAGATAGTATTGATAATAGTGATGAACCAACTTTATTTGATTAATAAATCTGATAAAAACAGTTGAATTTTGGGCTTTTTCGTTTTATGATACCTAAAAAAGAGGTATCATATGCGTCAGTTTATTTATTTTTTATGGGCAATTGCACTGTTTTTGGGCGGTATTTTTGGGCTATTGGCTTGTTTAGGCTATTATCCGGCTGATGAATCGTTAAATACTGTCAGCGATACGGCTATTCGCAACTTGATGGGGGCGTATGGTGCCGTTGTTGCCGACATTTTATGGCAAGGTTTTGGTAAAATATGTTGGCTTGTGGTGTGCGCTCCAATTGCTTGGGGTGTTATGCTGATGTTCAAATTAACCTCTCATTTTAAATGGCGGGCTTTGGCCTTGTTGCCAGCGGTGATGGTAGGGTGTTGGTTGATTGCAACAGGCGGATGGGAGCCAACTTCAAAAACAATTGCCGGTACAGGTGGTTTTTTAGGTTTTTACTTATCTCAGTGGGGTAAACTGTCCGACTGGTATTTTCGGGTACCGTTGTGGATAATGTTTGGGTTATTGGTTATTTTTACATTGAAATTTCCGGCGTATCGTCTGTGTAAATGGATAATTGGATGTATCGTGTCCAAAGTTCGTGCATTGCCGGTGCCGGATGTAAAAATGCCGTCGGTTAAAATCAAAATGCCGTCTGTTTCGTTGCCCAGTATGATTGAAAAACCGTTAAAAACGGTATCCAAAATGACGGAGAAAACAGTCAAAGAGGTAGAAGAAAAAGCGCCGAAAGAAAATCCAAAAGAAATAAAAGGCAAGGCTAAATCGCTTAAAAATTCAAAATGTGATTTTGTGTTGCCGTCATCCGGTTTGTTAGAGCCAGCGAAAACCATTGGGGCAACCATTACCGCAGATACGATGCGTAAGGTGTCCGAGGATTTAGAGGCTGTTTTGGCTCAATTCGGGGTGAGTGGTAAAATCGTGGGGGCTAACCCAGGGCCTGTTGTAACGTTGTATGAATTTGAACCGGCTAGTGGGATTAAAACTTCTCGTGTGATTGCTCTGTCCGAAGATATTGCGCGTGAAATGCGGGCCTTATCCGTGCGTATTGCCGTTGTACCGGGGTCAAATACCATTGGGATTGAAATGCCAAATGCGAAACGAGATACCGTCTATATTCGGGAATTGGTAGAAAGTGTTAAGTTTGGTGGCAATACAGGGGCCTTGCCATTGATTTTGGGTAAAAATATTGGCGGTGTA
>JAFXFY010000159.1 GCA_017513365.1 Alphaproteobacteria bacterium
AACAACAACATTTCCTGAACCCATTGAAATACCGGTTACAGGTGTTATCCCACATGATGTGTGGTTTTCAACTCTTTCAGTTATCTTAACGCATGTTGCAGCAATCTTTTCATAATTCCTATCTTCTAATTTTTCGTTTGCATATACATGAGTAAAGAAACCAGCTAGCCCAATTGAACTGCTCACCAAAAAAGGAGTTATGCAGTTTTCACCCTCAAAGAATCCTTTATAAACACATCCTAAAGCAATAAGGCCACCTACTGAGCCGGCACAAGTGCCGATTACTTTTAGGGTTTCAAGAGTTTGTATATCCATTTTGTTTTTCCATTTATTATATAATTTTGTTAATCAACTCTTTCTAATGTTGGAACAACTTGACGCCATTGTCCTAAATTCATTGATTTGCCTACAGATACACCGGCATTTTGCCATTTGGCAATATTTTGAGGGGTATTTTCAACTGTACCTGCATACTCAATTGTTTTAGGATTATTATCGGTATCTAAGAAGACAGTCTGATGCTTATTTGTTTCGTTATCGGACTTTATGTTAAGACATATTGCCATTTTATCTTCCACACGTGCCCACTCAATGGCCTTGGTTGTTCCAGGAATGTTTATGAAACCAAATACTAACGCACCTGTACATGAAACGAGTGTTGAGAATTTTGCAACTTCCCGATCAAGTTCGTCTCTTTTATATATATTATATGCAATATTCGCGATACATCCCGCTGTGGCAACTGCCCAACCGGCTCTGATTAATTCTAATGTTGCAATATCTGTCATTTTTTTTCTCCTTTTTTGGTTTGTGAAATATATCATATCATGCATTTGTTTTATTGTCAAGTTTTTTTAATTGTGGATTTATTTTTTAATATGGAAGAGCGAATTATACACTATTCCAAACTTGACTATTATCAGTAGTATGATACAATAGTAATAGAGGTGTAAGATGTCTGTACTTCAAGAATATGTAACGGCAATTATAGAAAATCTGCCTGAGTGGAATCATTCTGGGGCAAAAGATAATGCGGATATTCAAGCCCAAATACATAAATTCCAAGAAATGGTAGGTAAAATAGATACATCCCTTAATACGGAAACTCAATTATCGTTGCTATCAGAATTAATTACAAAATATGTACCGGATAATCATATTTGCATTAAAGGTAAAAACGGAACAAATTTAAGAAAATATCCATCTTTATCTAAAAAACAAAATTTATCTTCGCAAAACTTAAATACTTTGGGTATAACGGATATCCGTTCTATCCAAATTCAAGATGAAAAAGACCCTTGGATTATTGGAACAATACCAAGCAAAAAATTGGGGGTTGTTTCTATACCGTCTTTTGGAGGGGATATTGAAGAACAAACACAAAAGAGAAAACAATTTATTGAGACTTTTTTTCACCAAAAAGAAAAAAATAACTGGCAGAGTATTATCTTTGATTTTCGGGGAAACACAGGAGGGGATGCCGAGGTTATTAAAGAAATAGCCGAACGAATGGGCAATCGTTCTGTTAAATATGCTGATAAAAGTGAAAGGGTTGCGACCTTAGCCTCGCAGAAAAAAAGAAAAGAAGGGGGAACGTTAATTGCTACTTTGAAAGAAAACGCCCATTATCGCCCGTTATTTCCAACGGACAAGTTTTCTGGCTCTATTTATATCTTGCAAGATGGATATAATGCCTCGGCAACAGAAGGGGCGATTTATATGCTGTCTCAACTACCAAAGGCAACAACAGTCGGAGAAAATACGTCAGGCACATTTGCCGGCGGAGCAACAACCTCTTTGCCAATGTCTTACGGATCGTTGATTGTTGGAACAGAGTATCGAGAACGATACGATAAAAATGGAAATAAGATTAATGAGAAAGAAGGTATGAAACCGGATATTCCGTGTGCTTCTGAGAACGCTTTTTCAAAAGCTTTCAATATGATAGACTCACCTGTACATCTTTTGGTGATTGGAAAAATAAATGCGTTACGGTCATTTTAAATTGATATTATTAAGAAAAAAATCGTTTTTTTTAGTGTCTTGACTGCTTTTGCTGGAAAAGTCTGGTGATACACGGATTGAATTGTAAGATTTTTTATATCTTATTTTTTGGAGACGGCATTTAAAAAACTTGACAAATATAGTTGTTCGTGTTATAATAAAAATACTTTTCAATTAAAGGAGGTGGCATGTTAAAATCTGTTAAAAGAGAATGTTTAAATTGCGTTAAGCAGGATAATATTCCACGCCTTCTTGAAATTGCAAAAAATGAAGGATGGAGGCACTTTGATTTAAATTATCTGATAAACGGAACTTATTTATTGGCAGAAGTAAAATCTATTGAAATGTTAATTATTTTGTTCCGTTTTAGAGGCAATCTTTATCAAAAATTACCAAACGGAAAGAGAATCCTCTATCAAATGAGAAAAAATCTTATTTCCCTTTTAAAAGAAAAAAAAGAAATTATCCGGCGCTCTAATCTTGAAACAACAGATTCTATGACTTCTTTATCTGATATCAATGGTAAAATAAAAAAGATGAAGAGTGTGATATTATTATTTAATCGAATTTGTGATATATCAAAAAAAACAACCTGTTTTTCTTATGATAAAGAAGAAGAATATCCTGAGGATAGTTGGGAAGTTCCCGATAGTTTAAGAATGGTTTTAAAAGGAAACTATTTTTCTGAAAGGAGATACGAAAATAAAAAAAGGCTATCTGATTTAGCTTATGCTATTTATCGATCGTGGGGGCATTACTATGCACAAAAAGGACGCTTAACACAAGAAAGCTTAGCGAATACTGGTTTTTACCCGAAAAATATTCAAAAAAACAAGAAGATTATTAAGGCGTCAAAAAAATTGAGCCAACAATTTCTTTTAAATGAAAATGGAGATATTTATCTTCTTTTTCGTGGCACAATGCAAAAAAATGACCCTTGTTTACCGCTTTCACATTTTGGTACAAAGGAGGCGGCGAGTTATCGTTTATATTGTTTAAATAATGCTCTTTTCATGGAGGAGGGTGAATTTTATGAAAAAGTTAAGAAAAACGGATGGAAAATTCATAATCAAATGTATGCCGTTTTTTTGAAAATGAAACGATTGCTTCGTCTACCTGATTTAAGTTCTCACGATACCTATTTTTATGCTAAGGTTGTATTTCATTATTGTTTAGCTAAAAAATATGGTTTTTCATATTTGAATAAATTATATAATATCCCCCTACCATCTATTCACTATTGGGGACTTTCTTGCATACACAATGAGTTTTTTCAAAAATCCGATACGATTTCGCTTTTAAAACAAGAAAACTTACCGAAAGAATTTGATTTTATTTTTCATCAACCTTTACGTATGGATATTACAGAAGTTGAAAAAGAACTTTCTTGGGGTGGCCTGTATCCTTTACCAAAGTCTGAGAAAAATGAAGAAGAAAATGCAGCAATAAGAGAAAATTTGATTTATCAGCGAATGATTCGCTTTTTTCAAAGTGAAGGATTTGATGGATTTAAGTATAAAAACGAAGTAGAGGATAAAGGAGCAGACAGTTTTATTATTTTTCATCCTAATCAGGTATTTTATGCATCTGAGCTAAACAATGAACAGTTCAAAGAAAAAACAAATCCCAATGAAGATATACTTCGAAAGCATGAAGCCTCTTATTTAAATAAATGCCAATCAATAAAATTGACAGAAGAAAAAATAAAAAAACTAGCCTATCCATATTTTATTTGTTCTTTTGAAAATGAAAATTTTAAAAAGAAACAAATTGCGAAAGCAAAAGCAGGTTCTTTTCATGAAAAAACACAACGGGAAAAAGAATAACAAAAAAATAAATTAACGAAGGGTAAGGCATTCTTCATGTTTTGCCGTCTGTTAGTTGAGGCTATATGGTTGAACTAATTTATCTCATTCATTGATGTCCAATCCAACAGAATGAAAACCAATAAAAAATGTCCTAAAGTTCGGATTTTCTAGTGGCTGGGCTACTAGGACTCGAACCTAGATATACGGAGTCAGAGTCCGTTGTTCTACCATTAAACTATAGCCCAAAATCAGGTGCATTATAGGATAACTATTTGTTAAATGCAAGCGAAAATCTGTTGAATCGTGTAAAAGTTTATGTTGACAACACTTTTATTTTTCTCTGGCATAAAAAAACACCCCCCAAACGGGATGTTTTTTAAAATGGTGCGAAAAGCCTTAAATGTAAATTGCTTCGGCAATTTATCCCTCACGTTGTTCGGGACCGCCTAAAGGCGTCCGCTACGTTAACACTTCGCGAGCAAACCGGCACTAGCCCGTGCCGACCTCACTTCCGCTCTTTCCTATCCACAAAAAAACACCCCAAACGGGATGTTTTTTAAAATGGTGCGAAAAGCCGGAATCGAACCGGCACGGGAGTAAATCCCGACAGATTTTAAGTCTGTTGCGTCTACCAGTTCCGCCATATTCGCACAAAATCTGATAGCCTATGGAGAGCAACATAACGTATTTTTTTGCCCTCGTCAAGTACTTTTTTTAAAAAAATGAAAAAAAGTTTATTTTTTTTAAAATACCTCTTGTCAAATGCCTTTAAAATATGATATTTTCCACTTAAGTTAATTTAATAAAGGAGTGCAAAAATGGACGAATTTGATAAAATCAGAGAATTTTCCGAAGATATTACAAAACGTAAAGAACCTTCTTTGCTGAATACGCAAGAGCAATCTTCTGTATCTGCTCAAGAGAGTGATGATGCCAGTTTGTACAACTTTAAACCCGATTTTGCCGATAGATTAGGGGATGTTCATTTTGATGATTTAGAGGAAAAATCCTTTTCTTCTATGAAATTACACTTAATCGCTTTTGGTATTTTTGCGGGTGTTTTGACGATAGTCTTAATTGGTTTCTTTATGTTTGGACGGGCTGATGAAAGTACGGGGGAGGTTATTACGATTAATGCTACTCCTGAACCGGTTAAAGTCAAACCGGAAAATCATGGTGGAATGGTTATTCCCGATCAAGATAAATTAGTATATAATCGTATCCGAACAAATGAAGTTAATACTAAGGTTGAAAACTTATTCCCAGAACCGGAACAACCGGTTATGCCGAATATTTTGACTATTGAAAAAAATGCACCAACTGCCGAATTTGTGGCAATGGAGGAGGTCAAAAGTTTTGATCCGTTAGCGCAAGAAGTGGTAACTGAACCAGTAACAGAACCTAAAAAGGTTGTTGCAGTGCCTCAAAAAGTGGAACAAGTGCCATTGGCAACCGAAGCCGTTAAAAAAGTTGAAGCGCCAAAGGTAAAACAACCGGCAAAAAAAGAAACGACCAAAGGGACCACCGTGGCTCAAGGAGAATGGACGGCTCAGTTAATGTCATCTTCTAATAAGCAAACGGTTGAAAAGGCTTGGCCGAAAATTTTGGCAAAACATAAGGCATTATTATCCGATATGTCGTATAAAATTGTTAAAGCCGATATCGCTGGAAAAGGAACGTTCTATCGTTTACAAGTCGGTTCTTTTAAAAATAGAAATATGGCTGCCGCTTTGTGTAAAAAATTAAAAGCAAAAAAACAAGATTGTATTCCGGCTAAATAATGACAAATAAAAAACAAATTAAATCAGTTATTTTTGGGTGTCAAGGGATAACTTTGACACCTGAAGAACGTGATTTTTTCACCAAGGTTAATCCGTTGGGCCTTATTATTTTTGATAGAAATGTTCAAAATCCTAAGCAATTAAAAGCTTTGATTGATGATTTTCGCAAAGTTGTTGGTCGGCCGGATGCACCCGTGTTAGTTGATCAAGAAGGGGGAAGGGTTACTCGACTTTGGCCGCCTTATTGGCAGGGGCTTGGATGGAACAGAACTTATGGTGATTGGTATGAGGAAAATCCTCAAAAAGGGGTAGAGGGGGTTCAAAAACACGCTGAGATTTTAGCACAAGACTTATTGTCTGTCGGCATTAATGTGGATTGTTGGCCGTGTTTAGATGTTGCTCAAGCAGATACGCATGAAATTATGGCTAAACGATGTTTTTCCGATAAACCGGAAGTAGTATCTGTTTTAGCCGAACAGGGAATTAAAACGGCCCTTGAGCACGGATTAATGCCAATTATAAAGCATATTCCCGGATATGGCAGAACAAAAGTAGACCCACATTTGGGATTGCCTGTTGTTAATACAGATTTAACCACATTGGAACAAACAGATTTTAGGCCGTTTAAAGAGGTTAATGTACCCGTTTGGGGCATGACGGCTCATGTCATTTATAAGACATTGGATACAAAATTACCGGCCACTTTGTCTTGCACAGTTTTGAACTATATTCGTGAAAAAATTGGGTTTAACGGCTTTTTGATTTGTGATGATATTTCTATGGGGGCATTAAAGGCTTTTGGAAATCTGGCAGAGTTAACCCGTCAAATGTTAGAGGCCGGATGTGATTGTGTATTGCATTGTAACGGGAACATGGATGAAATGACAGAAATTGCCAAGGTTGTTCCTTGTCTGTCTGACGTTTCCCTTAATCGTTTAACGCTAGCAGAAAGTTTAAGATATGGACGCTAATTTAATTTATACAATAACAACCTGGGTGATACCACTTTTATTATGTGTGATTATCCATGAAATGGGGCATGGGTATGCCGCCTTAAAATTAGGAGATGAAACGGCTCGGATTATGAGACGACTGACGTTAAATCCTAAAGAACATATTGATCCGTTAGGTAGTTTATTAGTTCCCGGGATTTTGTTTTTAATTCAGTCTCCAGTGTTATTCGGCTGGGCAAAACCGGTGCCGGTTGATTATCGTAATTTACGTCATCCTAAACGAGATATGGGTATTGTGGCCATTGCTGGTCCAATTGCGAATATTTTATTAGCTGTGGCTTTTGTTTTGTGTATTCATTTGTTAAACTTGTTGCCGGATAGTCAAACAAAAACATGGTTATTTCAAAATTTATTAAACGGAATTCAATTATCTTTAGTATTGGCAATTTTTAATTTATTGCCGATTTTACCATTAGATGGTGGTCGTGTAGTTTCTGCTTTACTTCCGTTAAAATATAGTATAGAATACCAAAAAACAGAAAATTACGGTTTTTATATCTTAATCGGTTTGATGTTTGTAGGGCCTATGTTGGGCATAAATGTTATCGGTTGGTTTATAAATACACTGTATCCGTTGTTCGCAAGTTTTATAAGCATTTTTATATAAAGGAGCAAAAATATGTTAGATATTAAACTGGTTAGAGAAAATCCAGAATTGGTTAAAGCCAATATCAAAAAGAAATTTCAAGAGAATAAGCTGGCTTTAGTTGATGAAGTGATTGAGTTGGATAAGAAAAATCGTGCTGCTATCACTGAAGTGGAAGGATTGCGAGCCAATCGTACCAAAATTTCAAAGCAAATCGGTGCCTTAATGGGGCAGGGTAAAAAAGAAGAAGCCGAAGCTGCCAAAGCCGAAAGTACAGCGATTGGTGATAAAATTGTTCAGTTGGAACAAGTTCAAGAAACGTTGCAAGCTCAAATTCGTGAACGCATGATGATTATTCCGAATATCATTGATGACACAGTTCCGGTTGGGAAAGATGATTCGGAAAATGTGGAGTTAGAACGTTTTGGAGAGCCTAAAGTTCCAAACTTTGATATTCCGTATCATGTTGAAATTATGGAATCTTTATCTGGCATTGATTTAGACAGCGCCAGACGTGTATCGGGTAATGGCTTTTATTACTTAACAGGCGATATTGCCAGATTGCATTCTGCTGTTTTGTCTTATGCACGTGATTTCATGATTGACAGAGGCTTTACATACTGCTTACCGCCGTTTATGATTCGGGCTCAAGTGGTTGAAGGGGTGATGAGCTTTGCCGAAATGGATGCGATGATGTATAAAATTGAAGGGGAAGATTTATTCTTAATCGGGACATCTGAACATTCTATGATTGGTAAGTTTATTGATCAAATCATTCCGGAAGAAAATTTACCGTATGCCTTGACCAGTTATTCGCCGTGTTTCAGAAAAGAAAAGGGCGCTCATGGTATTGAAGAACGGGGTGTCTATCGTATCCACCAATTTGAAAAACAAGAAATGATTGTATTGTGCAAACCGGAAGAGTCCATGGAATGGTACCATAAATTGTGGCGCAATACGGTGGATTTGTTCCGCTCAATGGATATTCCTGTCAGAACACTTGAATGTTGTTCCGGTGATTTGGCAGATTTGAAAGTGAAATCTGTGGATGTTGAGGCTTGGTCCCCACGTCAACAAAAATACTTTGAAGTCGGGTCTTGTTCTACCTTGGGTGATGCCCAAGCTCGTCGTTTAAAAATTCGTGTAAATGGTAAAAATGGTAAATATTTTGCTCATACACTGAATAATACGGTTGTAGCCTCTCCTCGTATGTTGATTGCCTTTTTGGAAAACAACTTGCAAGCCGATGGTTCCATTAAAATACCGGAAGTCTTACGTCCGTATATGGGAGGAAAAGAAATTCTCATTCCAAACAAAAAATAAATCATTTCCCTCTTTTTAGAGGGATTTTTTTTAAGCCAATGAAAGGAGTTCTTTTTATGATATCAATAATACCCCAATTAGATTGCAACAAAATAACACAATCCATTGTTTTAAGTTTGATGGAAAAAATAAAAACAAACAAAGAAACAGCATTTGAAATTGATGAATATGGAAATACATTATTACATCATGCCGTCAGATGTGATGGTGCCAAGGATTTAATTGTTACTTTAGTTAAATGTGGTGTTAATTTAAAGGCTAAAAATCATCAAGGAAATACCGCTTTACATATTGCTGCGGCTCATTCGGCTGAAAATGCCATTTTGTTAATGAGGTTGGGGGCAAAGGATAACGTTATCAATAATGACGCTTTGTTGCCGGAAGATATCTTTCACAAAGCATTTCCTGAAAAATGTTGGTTTGATATTATGCCAAAACCTCGGATTATTTTTAAAGGGTCTCATTATGAAATAGTTTCTTCACCCGTCAATACCAGATGATTTTATAAGCTCTAAAAATAGAAGAGGGCGTTCGCCCTCCTTTTTTATAAATATAAAATGCATTTTTATGTTGCGTTTCATTTTTCTTTTTGTTAAATTGTCCTTAAGGACAGGAGTTTTGTCCCCGAGGTGTGAAGACCTCTTAATGTACGTCTTGTGCAGGACGCAAAAATGTACACCTTTCCAACAGCGGTTGGAAGGTGGCAAAATAGCCAGAATATGGTCAATATGCTGCACTATCTTACATTAGTAGTCTTCAACTTCCAACCACTTTTTTGGGCCAAAAAGGTGGTTTTTGTTTGGATTTTATAAACATGAAAGGAACTAAATGGCTACGAAAAATTTTGACTCTGGTCGTTCTATGGTGGAAACTATCGGTGTTTTGGCGGTAATGGGCGTACTGACCATCGGCGGTATTGCAGGATACAATTATGGTATAAATAAACATCGGGCCAATCAAATCTTGCAAGACATTCGCCTGATTTATCAAGAAACAAAGTATCCCAATTCCGTACGGCAAATTGTAGACGTCGGCTCGTTTCCCGATATGGAACTGGATACGCAGAGTTCTTACGAATACTCATTTACTTTCCCCGATTTAAACGATTTTATTTATGATTCGACCTCAGAAACGACACCGAACTTGATTTCCGTGAATGTATCGGGTGTGCCAAAAACAGCGTGTGATATTTTATTAAAAACAAAACCGGAATACGTGTTAATGTTAAAAGCAAATGGGCAATCTGTATGGTCATGTGATAAGTCCGAAAATGAACTGAGTTATATTTTTGAAATTACCGCCGATTCGTTGGACTATGGTACATGTTCTGTTTGCACAGGTGAACATTGTTTTGATGATGATTTAAACTGCCCCGAGGGTGAAACATGCCAAAATGATGTATGCTCTAAATGTAAAGTAGGGTATGCTGAAAATAAATATGGCGATTGCTTCACTTGTGATTTCAACTGGACATATTGGCATACAGAAGAAGGATGTAAACGATGCAATGCAATATATGGTTATGATTCTTATCAAGGAGGGGGTGTTTGTGCAGAATGTTCACATATTAATATGGAAGTATCACAAGAAGTGTGCAAAACATGTATGGATAAAGATCCTGATGTTGTTTGGCTTGGAAATCCTGAGACAAATAAAGGATTGTGTACAAACTGTAAAAACAGATTTTCTTTTACAACTAATCAAGGCAAAAACACGCAAGAACAATGTCAAAAATGTGCCGAAATTGTCGGTAATGGACAGGTTGTTTGGTATCCGGATGTCATTGGGGATACGCTTGGAAAATGTGCCAGATGCGATAGAAAAGAAGGTCAGACCATCAATGAGGATAAAACCGCATGTATTTGTCCGAAAGGAGAATTTTGGACTTTTAATACAGATGGAGGCAATGCATTTTGCGTTGAATGCACAAATTCTAAAAATTACATAGCCTCCAAAATCGAATGCGATAAGTGTCAAGAAAGATATTTTACAGGAACCAATGAACGTAAAGGTTATTGTAAACTATGCACAAGCGGTCAAGTTAAATCCGCAGATGGTAAATCGTGTGTAGATGCCTAAAAATAGGGCATGGAAAGTATTAGAGGAGGGTAGCGCCCTCCTTTTTTGTTTAATTAATTGATTTTTAAATATATTTTTATTATTTTCTCAAAATAAAGCGATTTTCAGCGAGCTGAGGCCTAAAAAACGGATAATGACACGTTCAAGTGGCTGAAAATCGCTGTGGTCTATATGAGTGAATTGGGACAAAATAAGCCGAAAGACATACAGACCTAAATGCGCGTACAAAACACCTCAAATGGGTTTATTGTAGCCCAGGAGGTTTCGTTGAAATTTTGAACATTTATTAAAATCATGCCATTGAATAGCTAATCATATTTTTTATTCAATACGCCAAACGATAAAAATCACAAAAAGAAAATTTTCAAATAACTAATTGAAAAATAAAAAGAGAGTGTATTCCCCTTTGCTTTATTTGTCGCATAATTTTTATTATGTTAATCGCAATTAAAACAAAATGTCAGGAGGAAATATTTTTTATTTATTTTCAAAGAAAAGGAGAAAAATATGATTATAATTTTTATTTTTATTTTGAATTTTATAAAGCAAAAATCACGATATTAAAAAAGTTGGCAAGTAATCGACTTGTCAACTTTAAAAATAAAACGCCTCTATATGATTACATCCGAATAATTTCTTTATTTTTTAAAAACTCAAAATTTTTATCTGAGGCGGCTAAAATGCGGCATGCTCGTTTAAAACAATCATTATCATCCATATCAATTGGTAAATAGATATCTTTAAAGGCTGATATAATTTGAGGTGTTTGAGTATGATAAATTTTTAAACGTTGTTCAACGTGTTTTAACTCATCATCATTGCGCCTGAACAGCTGTTGACCGCATAAATCACAAATGCCGACGACCTTACTGGGTTTTAATACAGGCATATATGAGGCACCACATAAGCATACTTCACGTAAGCTTGTACGATATAAAACGGTTTTATCACTACAGGTCAGATGAATAAAGCGTGTTAATTCAATATCCGGACAGGCTTTTATAAAATCAATTTGATCGGTCGTTCTGGGATAACCATCTAAAATAACAAAAGGAACCCCCTGCCGACTTTGTATTTCCCTAACCAATAATTTGTTCACA
>JAFXFY010000160.1 GCA_017513365.1 Alphaproteobacteria bacterium
ACATTTAACGGGGCGTAAAGCGGGTGAAGCACCACCGACTTTATTTGAATATATGCCGGATGATGCATTAGTGTTTATTGACGAATCGCATGTAACGGTACCTCAAATTGGGGCGATGTATAAAGGGGACTATTCCCGCAAAACAACCTTATCTGAATATGGGTTCAGACTTCCCAGTTGTTTAGATAACAGACCCTTAAAATTTGAAGAATGGAATGCTATGCGTCCCAAAACGATTTTTGTGTCGGCAACGCCGGCCGCGTGGGAATTGGAACAAGCAAAAGGTGTCTTTACCGAGCAAATTATTCGCCCGACCGGATTGTTAGATCCCGAATGTGTGGTCAGACCAGTAGCTACGCAAGTGGAAGATTTATTGGCCGAATGTATTGAGTGTGCCCAAAAAGGTGATAGAGTTTTGGTGACGACTTTGACTAAAAAAATGGCCGAAGATTTGACGGATTACCTGTCTGAACGAGGGATTAAAGTGCGCTATATGCATTCGGACATTGATACCTTAGAGCGCATTCAAATTATCCGAGATTTACGCCTTGGGACATTTGATGTGTTGGTGGGGATTAACTTACTGAGGGAAGGGTTAGATATCCCAGAATGTGGCTTGGTGGCGATTTTAGATGCGGATAAAGAGGGTTTTTTGCGGTCTGCAACCTCCCTTATTCAAACAATCGGACGGGCGGCCAGACATCAAAGCGGACGTGTTATTTTATATGCCGATAAAATAACACGGTCTATGGATGTGGCTTTGACCGAAACGGCCAGACGGCGTGAAAAACAAATGGCCTTTAATGCCGAACACGGGATTACGCCTAAGACGGTGAAAAAAGAAATTCCGGATTTAATTAAAGACTTTGGTGATTTAGCTCCGGAGGGAATTGATAGGTCTGCCGAAGAAGTGATGAAAGATGCCGGTAAAATGATTGAAAAATTGCGTGCTCAGATGCTGAAAGAGGCCGAAGCCTTGAATTTTGAAGAAGCGGCTCGCTTGCGTGATAAAATTAAACATTTAGAAGAACAGGAACTCAAATTATGATATCGTTTTTGAAAATTGTCTTATTGGGATGTGTGATTGCGTATATTGGTTTTGCGTTACTTGTTTATTTTATGCCACATGTGTTTTTGTATCATCCTGACACGGTTAAGCCCTCTTTACAAAAAATGACGGAAAAAATACCGGATATACGGGAAGTATCGTTGTCTGATACCACAGATGCGTATGGATGGTATGTGCAACCAAATAATGCAAAAAAAGCTGTCGTTTTCTTTCATGGTAATTCGGATAATGCCTCATATTTCTTAAATCGGGCAAAACCCTTTTTGGATAAAGGCTATGCTGTTTTAATGCCGGAATATCAAGGATTCGGCGGACGGAAAGGAAAGTCTCATCAATCTTCAATGGAAATGGATGTTCGGTTGGCGGTAGCCTTTTTAAACAAGCAAGGGTTTAAAAATACTGATATCGTATTGTATGGTCATTCCATGGGAACGTATTTGGCGGTGTATGGTGCAAAAGAATTGGGGCAAAATAATCCGTTTGAGGCCGTTATTTTAGAAGCGCCGTTTACCAGCGTAGCCGATGTTGCCGATAAGGAAAGCTTTTATTTATTCCCTGTTCGTTTGATTTTACGCGGAAATACTTATGATAGTATGTTGCATATCAGACAGATTAATACTCGTTTGTTAATAGGGCATGGTATGGCTGATAAAGTGGTTCCTTATGCCCAAGGTGAACGGTTGTTTGAAAAAGCAAATAAGCCAAAAGAATTTTTCTCAAGCACTGAGGCGGGACATCGTGAATTGCCAGTCTATGGTTTTATGAGCGAAATTTTTCGCTTTTTAGAAGAAAAATAATAAAAAATCAAAATTATTATCATAAAAAATCAATATATTGTTAAATTTTTCAAAAAATTGTTGACAAATATATAAAATAATGGTAAACTGTACTTAATTCAGGCAAAATGCCGTTTAACCAAAATAAAAAGGGGATGGATATGAAAAAAGAATTAGTTTTACTTGGCTCTATGATTGCTATGTCTGGGGCGTTAAGTTCTTGTTGTTGTAATAAGGGGGCTAATGCCGCTTATAGACAAAATCAACAAAATGTGTATGCTACGGCACCGCGGGTTGTTAATTATAAAGATGGCGGTACAGTTCGTGGAACGCCGGGATATATTCAACCGACCAGCGCCGAAGGTACGACATTGACAACTGCTGTACCAACTCGTCAACAACCGGTACGAAGAGTAAATCCTTGTTCGCAAGTGCAACCGGCGATGAATGTACAACCAGTCCGATATAATG
>JAFXFY010000161.1 GCA_017513365.1 Alphaproteobacteria bacterium
GGATGATTTGCAAGAATCTATTGTGCCGAATTCTACACCTTATGTGATATCGGGACAAAAACCGGCTGGAACCGTTAGAACACGAGATGTGGAAACCGCGCTAAGAGATAATTTAGATGTACGGTTGTTCTATGATAATTTATTGACATTACAACAACAATTGTTGGCGATGCGGTTGAAATCTAGAACATTATCGGTTTTTGAAGGAATGCCACAAGTCAGTAATATAACGGAAATTAAAGAGTATAAAGATGAAGATTATGATTTGCCGGATGCATCTAAATATAATGCCGATGATGAGGTTAAGCCGGCTGTCTATGATTCGAAAGAAGGAGGAAAATAAATACAATGAAAAAGGTGTCCGTTTCTTATATTGTGTTAGTGGCTTTGTTGTGTGCTTTACCGATAACACTTCATGCAGAGCCTCCGGCATCTATATCAACCGCTGAGGTCAAGACGGCCCCTAAGCGTTTGTTATCTTTGAATTTGTTGACATTAAAGGCAACTGAAGCGCATGCGTTACTTAATCAATTACGTTTATTGAAAGCTGAAGGAGAAAAACTGCAAAAACGGGAACAGGCATACATTGAAGCTCAAGAACGTTTTAAAGAATTAAACGATTGTAATGTTAAACGATTGTCTTCTTATTTTAAAAATCCGCAAGAGGTATGGAATAAAATAACAGCCGCTTATGATGCAAAAGAAAAAGAATTGGCTATCTATATTAATTCGGCGGAACCGTCATCTGATTCTGGCGTGTTAAAGGCTGATGGACAAACAACTTATACGGATCAAGAAATTGCGGAAATGTTGGCTCATTGGTCATTGGGAAATGATATTTTGACAGATGTTTATGCCAATCAAGATAAGTGGGGGGAACGTAAAAGCCCTAAGGCTCCATCATTTCCTTTGTGGCAAGATCAAAAATATTTCTTTGATAAAGATTGGGATGAGTACTATACTAAATTAAATGCATTTTTTGGTGCTCCTCCTCAAGGGCGTCCCAATATTGATGATAGAAAATATGATTATAACAGAGCCGATGAAACACTGATTGCTCATCAAGCATATATGAAAAAGTTGACGGTTAAAAATCCAGAAAAGGCACTGTTGTTGCCGGAAGAATTAAAGGCTGGACCGGCTGTGGCTCCACGTCCTTTACCGCCGGCTCAAGAAAGTACGATGTATATTGGCGATATTGAAAAAACACATCAAATTTTTCCAGCTTGGCCCGAACCGTGGCGTAAGCAAATTGAAAACAATTTTGCCGATTTCAATATGAAGGGGGAATTAGCTAGAGATTTTGTTCCTAAAACATTTCGTTTGAAAAATGAAGTTGGGGGCGTAGATGGGACCGAACGCAACAATCGGTTAAATGTATATCAATTGGAAAAGAAAAATGTGGATGGAGCCAAAAAAATGGTGGAAACGGCACAGGCGTTGGTTAAATCTAAACAACAAACATTACAAGAAGCTTTGGATTTGGCCCACATTACGATATCTGCCGATGTGGATATTACAAATCCAAAAGAATATGCTAAATTGGAAAAAGCCATTAATGAACGTAAAAATGACTATATTCAACAGGTTGAGGCTCGTTTAAATGAAAGTCCTTGGAATGATTCTATTAAATATGAAATTGAAGCTTTGAAAAAGGATAAAACAGGGAAAGTTCCAGTTTCTAAATATACGGCAATTGGTATAGAACAAGCCTTGTTGGAGGTGGATTCTGTTGAGGCTTTGCAACAAAAACAAGAAAAATTTGCCGATGAGCAAATGAAAAAAGCACAAAAACCAATTAATAAACACTGTTTGTTGGGGAATGATTAAAATCGATGGTTAAGAAAGTGTCATTAAAGGTTCCTGAAAAATTAAAGAAAAGTAATCCGGATTATGCTCAGGCCATTGCTAAGTTTTGGATGGTTGTGGCGTCAATTTTTATTGGATTTAATATGTTTTTTGTGTTGACATTAATGCAGATGGCACCTCGTTTGACGGTGGTGCCTTTAGTTTTGTCCAAAGAACCAATGCACTCGCTTGAATTAATCCAAGCTGAATCATTTGATACAAATATTGCCGACAAACGATTAATTGATGAAATGATGATACGGTACTATCTGACCGAACGTTATACACGTTTTGCTGATGCACAGGAAATGCAAAATAAGTGGGGGCCTTGGGGGACAGTTTCATTGTTATCCACACCGCAGGTATATCAAGAATTTTATCAAAGTTTAGGTGAAATAACTGAAAATGTTCAGCAAATGCCTTATTCACAAGGAATTGATATCAGAACAATTAAACGCACCGGAAAAACGTGGACTGTTGAATTTGATTTGTATAAAATGGCTCAAGGGATTATAAATAAGGAAACTCGGGTTGCTGTTTTGGAAAGTGCCGAAACACCTTATCGGCGTGCATTTCGGTTGAAAAACACGAATCCATATGGATTTATTATTATTAATTATACAGATGCCGTAAAAAAACAGTCTATTTCTTAATTTTTCTATTGGCTATTTTCTTTTTTTCTGCTAGATTAAAAGTAGGTTTTACTGTCAAAGAAAGGAAAAATATGAATAAGTATTTGTTTTTATTCGGTATTGTTGCAATTTTATCAGTTGCTGCATGTGAAACAATTTATGA
>JAFXFY010000162.1 GCA_017513365.1 Alphaproteobacteria bacterium
ACCAAACGGCACCAAAGATCCACCAACAAAAACAATGGGAGCCAAACGGTATAACAGACCCATTTCTCCGATTGTATCCGCCAAATAAACATCCGTATTTAATGTAATGTTATCACCACGAGAGCGACGGGCAACCTGTAATCCGGCCGCAATAAATAACGCCTCTATCTCATCACCCCGCTCAGGATGCCGTGGCACAACAACGGATAAAAAGCTGGGAAAAGTCCGTTTAACATTCATATGAAAGTTTAAAATCATTTCTTCTTCACCCGCATGGGTACTAGCGGCAATACACCGAGGACGAGGTCCGATTTGACCCAAAATCTCATTTAGTTCTACGGCATCATACGGCGGATTAACGGCAGAAAATTTTAAATTACCGACACAAACAACCTGCTTAGCCCCCAAAATTTCCAACCGATTAGCATCTTCATTTGTTTGACCGAAACAAAGCGTAAACAAACGCAACAACGGTGTAATAAAAAATTTAGCCTTACGCCATCTGTCAAAAGACCGATCGGAAATACGACCGTTTAATAACACCAACGGCTTTTTATTTTTGGCTATAGATTTTAAGATATTGGGCCAAAAATCAGATTCAAACCACAACACCAAATCGGCATTCCAATGTTTTACGAAACGCCGAGTCGCCCACGGAAAATCAATGGGGATATATTGATGAAAGGCCCGCTCCGGCAATCTTTTTGCCATTAACGCTGCCGACGTTTTTGTTCCGGATGTTACCATCACATGAACCTTTGAATCGCGATTCAAAATTTCATTAATCAACGGCATCATAGACAAACATTCACCGACACTGGCACCATGCAACCAAATCAAACGCCCCTCTGGTCGTTTTTTCTTTGGCCACCCCAAACGTTCATTAAGTCTTGAAATATCTTCTTTTTGACGAACAATGCGTACCAATATCCACACCAAAATTATCGGCGATAATACAATGGTTGCAAGGGTATACAAAAATAATGGTACCATTTTTTTCCTTTTGTGCTAATATATTCGTTGTTTTATATTAACTGAGTTTTAAAAAAAAGGCAAGTAATGATTGGTATTATTGCAAAAAATAACTTAACCAGACAGGCTTTGTGCGATATTTTAGCCGATTTCAATCCTACTGTTTATGAATCCGGAGAAACACCGGTAGATTTAATTGTGTTGTATCAAACTGCCGATTTTGCTGATGGCTTTTTTAACCAACCCGTTCCTTGTCCCGTTTTATTAGTGGGAGCAACCCATGAGGAGGCCGATTTTTGCCTGCCGATTCCCTGCCGATTAAGCCTTTTAAAACACACAATACTCAAAGCTTTAGAGGCATCAAAAAATGCCATCACATTTGAAAACCCTATTTTTCAGTTTAATGCCAAAAATCGTCGCCTCTATAATAAACAAACCGAAGCAGAAATTTATTTAACAGAAAAAGAAAACGCTCTTGTGGCTTATTTGGCTAAAAAGACAGGTACCCCGTGCCATAAAGAAGAATTATTAACGCAGGTGTGGA
>JAFXFY010000163.1 GCA_017513365.1 Alphaproteobacteria bacterium
CATTTGGGCTGGTAATCCACAAATTGTCAAGATATTATTGAATGCTGGTGCGAATCAATATACTCAAAATAAACACGGCCGCACATTATTAACACAAGCATCACGTTTCGGACATGTTGAGGTCGTTAAGGTCTTATTGGATTGGGGGCTTAATATAGAAAAACGGGACAAGTCCGGTCAAAGTCCACTCATTTATGCCGCCAGAAAAGGGCATATAGATGTGATGGCTGTTTTATTGAAACGAGGGGCCGATATTAATGGCCCGGATAAACATGGTAGAACGCCCTTGATGCATGCTGTGGATTTATTGCAGTATGACTCTGTTCAATTTTTGGTGGAGCATGGCGCCAATCGTCTGCTTAAAAATAAATTTGGAGAGACTGCGTATGATTATGCTCTTAAATGGGGCGATAAAACCTTGATGCGATTGGTATCTGAGTCTCAGATTGTTGTATCTCATAAACCGTTAATGAATATTTGTACGAAAGATAATGAAAAAATGCGTTAATGTTTTATAAAAAACACCGGTCTTTTAAACCGGTGCGATATCATGGATTTGGATTTGCATTTTGGTTTTGCCTTTCCAATGTTCCTGCTTCAGAAAGCCAGCCACATGGAAATATTTGTTTTTGGCATTCAGCAATGTATCTCCAAGAGCCGACCCTTCGGCACGAAATGCAATTGCGGATAAATATTTTCCGCCCCGACCACTTAACGTACAGGCAATATGTCCATTTTTGAGTAATATTGGTCTGGAAATCATCACGTTCTTCACAACAAAGCGCGGTTCAGGATTGGCCTCCCCAAACGGTGCCAATAAAGAAATTTGCTCCGTTAAAGTTGGAACGACACCGCCAATATCTACAAGACCGTCAATTTCCAAAATCTGATTATCCGTACCGATTTGTTCGGGTGTGATATTTTCCTTTAAATAATTATAAAAGTCGGCTAATTTTTCTCTATGTAAAGAAAACCCCGCAGCCATAGGGTGTCCACCACCACGGCTTAAAATTTTCTTTTCAATAGCATTCATCACTAAAGTTCCCAAATCCACTCCTTGAACGGAACGGCTGGAGCCTTTGACTTCATCTCCTTCAATACTTAAGGCAAAAACCGGTAAATTGTATTTGTCCTTCAACCGACCGGCGACAATACCAACAACCCCTTGGTGCCAATCTTCACCCTGTACAACAATAAACGGATCGTTTGACATACGGTGTTCAACTTGTTCGGTTGCCGCTTGTAAAACGGCTGCTTCAATGTCTCGGCGTGTCATGTTTAAATCTTCTAAGATTTGAGCTAAGGCGGCAGCCTCTATTTCATCATCTGTAGAGAGTAATCGCATACCTATATCGGATTTGCCAACCCGTCCACAAGCATTAATTCTGGGGCCGAAGACGTATCCTAAGTGATAAGCTGATGGGGCTTCTTCTAATCCGACCAACTGAGCCAAAGCGGCAATACCTTTATTTTGCCCCAATTTCATTTGGTTGAGGCCGGATTTAACGAATAACCGATTGACACCACTAAGCTTAACTACATCACAAACGGTACCAAAAGCCACCAAGTCTAAATATTTCATTAGATTCGGTTCAGTTTTATCCTTGTAAAATCCTTGTGAGCGTAGAATATTGTTTAATGCGACGACAAACAAAAAAACAACACCAACCGCTGCCATATACCGACAAGGATGGTCTATCGGTTCATCCAATCGTTTCGGGTTTACAACAGCATAGGCATTCGGCAATGTTTTTTCGGGATCGTGGTGGTCCAATACAATAATATCCAATCCGCAAATACGGGTGCCATATTCTAATGGATCAAAAGCGGTCATGCCACAATCCAGTGTGGCCACCAATTTACAACCGGCTTTGGCAAACTCTTTCATTTTACCGATATTGGGGCCATATCCATCTTCTCGGTCCGGAATAAAGCATAATGGTTTAACGCCACACCCGATTAAAAACATTTTAAGTAGGGCAGTAGATGTTGCCCCGTCCACATCATAATCGCCCATTAAGCCAATCGGTTCTCCGGCCATAACGGCACTGGCCATCCGACGGGCAGCTCGCTCCATATCCTTTAAACTGAATGGATTGGGCAAATTGTTTTTTAACGTTGGTCTTAGATAACTTTCGGCTGTTTCTAAATCTATCCCACGGGCAGTTAATGCCTTAGCCACCACTTCGGACAAACCAAACTTTTGGCTGAGCGCCAAACTTAACCGTTCATTTGATTCTTTAAACACCCACTTCAATCCGCTGACGGATTGATTAACTCCTAATACTGACATATACAATCCTTTTTTTATTCAAAGTCAGTGTACCTTGCATTTTTTGAAAAAGCAAGTAAAAAAACTTGAATTTTGTGTAGAAAAGGACTTGCAAAGATATTATTTGTCTTTTATACTGAAAAAAAACTGAAAGGAAAAACAATGTATACACCAAACGTTTTATTTGTTGCCAGTGAAATGACGCCTTTTATTAAAACCGGAGGGTTAGGGGATGTCGTTGGGGCGTTGCCAAAGTCGCTCGCAAAAAATGGCGTGGTGGTTAAGGTTGTTATTCCTTTGTATAGTGAAATTAATTATGAAAAATATGGGTTAAAAAAAGTTATGGATGGCAATTGTGTTCAAATGGGCAATTGCCAAGAATTTTTTTCGGTCCATATGTCAAATTACATTCCGGGAATTGAAGTTTATTTTGTTGAGTTCAATAAATACTTTAATCGTCCGTGGGTGTATGGGGATAGGTGGAGTGGTCAAGCATATGAAGATAATCCCTATCGATATGCATTTTTCAGTCGGGCGGCCTTACAAATTGCCAAGGATTTAAATTTCCGTCCGGATGTGGTGCATGTGCATGATTGGCAAACGGCCTTGATTCCGTATTATTTGAAAAATGATAAAGATCCGTTTTTTGCCCATACAAAAAGTTTGTTGACACTTCACAATTTACCATATCAAGGGCGTTTTTCTCAAGATATTATGGGTTATGGTAAAATTGATTGGAAAGATTTCCATCCAGGGGCTTTTGAAGATTATGGCTTTGTGAACTTCTTAAAGGGCGGTATTCGTTTTGCTGATAAACTTAATACAGTGTCTCCGGGGTACGCTAAAGAAATTTTAACCACGGAATATGGGGCGGGATTGGATTTCTTGCTGAGAGAACGTCAAAAGGATTTATCTGGTATTTTAAATGGTATTGATACGCAATTTTGGAATCCTCAAAATGATGAAATCATTTCAAAACAATATTCATTTGAAACATTTCGTGACGGTAAAATTAAAAATAAACAAGCTTTAGTGGATAAAATGGGGCTTGGTAGCGTTGATAAACCGATTTTTGGGATGTCAGTACGGTGGGCGGAACAAAAAGGGATTAAAATGGTAGCCGCTGCTATTGAACCGATTTTAAAAACAATGCAAGCACAATTTGTGTTAATGGGGGATGGAGATAGTTGGGCTCAAGATTACTTTTCATCACTTCCGAAAAAATATCCGGGGCAAATCGCCGTTAAAGTGGGATTTAATCCGGAAATGGAACACTGGATTGATGCAGGTAGCGATTTTTCTTTGGTCCCGTCTTTGTATGAACCATGCGGTTTAAAACAAATGGTCAGCCAAACATACGGTGCTTTGCCGATTGCTCGTTCTACGGGGGGATTGGAAGATACGGTCTTTAACTATAACGAATATTATGGTGTCGGTACGGGCTTTAAATTCTGGGAGGCTTCACCCGAGGCGTTCTATAATACAATCGGATGGGCAAATGCCACCTATTATGACAGACCACACCATATTGATTCAATGAGAAAATTGGCGATGCGTCAAAATTATTCGTGGTCAAAATCCAGTCAAGATTACAAAAGTTTATATAAGAAAATGTCAGGAGTATAATTATGCAAAAAATTTCAGTAGCTATTGTCGGTTGGGGTAATGTCGGTCGTGGGTGTAAACGTGCGATTGAAGAATGTTCGGATATGGTTTTGGCCGGTGTGGTACGTCGTCCACAAACCGTTAAAAATGAAGATGAAGCTTTGGCCAATACCCGTGTTGTATCGGATGTCAGAAAATTAAAAGATGTGGATGTGGCACTGCTGTGTGTTCCGTCTCGTGAAGTCCCCGAATATGTACGTCAATATCAAGATTTGGGAATCAGCACGGTGGACAGCTATGATGAACACGATAAAATTTTGACAGTTCGTCGTGAAAGCGATATTAATGCTAAAATCAAAAAAGTGGTCAGTATCGTAGGTGCAGGTTGGGATCCGGGAACAGATTCCGCTATTCGTGCCATTATGAAATTAGTGTCCATTACGGGTCATACAACAACGACTTTTGGTGGAACTAAAGGTGGGCGTAGTATGGGCCATACCGTATTTGTGAAAAATATTGAAGGCGTTAAAAATGCTGTGGCTTTGACAATTGCCAATGGCCGAGGCAAACAAAAACGCAAAATTTATGTGGAATTATTGCCAAATGCCGATTTAGAACAAATTGAAAGTACAATTAAAAATG
>JAFXFY010000164.1 GCA_017513365.1 Alphaproteobacteria bacterium
GCCTGACTGAAATAAGGCGTAATATCAAATTGAGGCATTGCCCATCCTTAAAACTTAGCTGAACAACAACACGATAGCCAAACCCAAAGCATATAAAGCAATAGCTTCTGTCAAAGCAGCACCACCCCAAGCAAAGATACTGACATCTTTTTTAGAGTTTGGATTACGGCTGACGGAAGAAATGGTTGTTGTCCAAATTTCGGCCACACCTTTAGCGGCTCCGAACATAACCAAACTGATGATAGCAATTGCTAAATATTTCATTGTTTCTGCGTCCATAATTTTTCTCCTTCATATGTTAATATATTCATTTAGTGCGAATTAACCGCCTCGCCTAAATAAATACTGGTTAAAATTGTATAAATGTATGCCTGTAAAAATGCAATCCCCAATTCAAAAACCAATAATAAACCGACAAATAATAACGGGACAACACCGACCAAACCGGAAGAATATACAAAACCGGCCAAAATCTTTAATAAAATATGGCCCACAACCATATTCATAACTAACCGAACGGTTAAGCTGAACGGTTTAGCCAAAAATGATATAATTTCAATCGGCACCACAATCGGAGCCATCAACGCCGGAATCCCTGCTGGCATAAACGTATGCAACCATCCCCAACCATGTTTATAAATACCAACACCACTGGAAACGAACAACCCGATTAATGCAAACACCCCAACCGGTGCCAGTTGACTGGTAAATGTAAAACTGTATGGGAATAATCCCAATAAATTACCCATAAACACCATCAAAAAGACGGAAAAAATAAACGGCAAAAATGTCCGATAGTCCTCTCCGATATTATCACGCGCCGTTGTTCGTATCAACCCGAACAAAGATTCGGCAACAGATTGACCAGTTCCAGGGATGAGAGCTTGTTTTTTTAGCAAAAACCACATCATAGAGATGCCACAAACAACAGCCAGCGTCATAAACAAAGAAGAATTGGTAAACGACAAATTGAACCCACCTACATGTAGCGGAACCAGCGTTTTAACCTCAAATTGATGCATCGGGTTCATTTTTATCTTCCTGTTTATCTAATGACATTGCATATCGTATAACAGTCCAAAGACCAGCTATACCACCTAAAATCGTAAAGGCAGCCGGCACCAAATAAGTTGTATCAAACATCTTTTGGAACAACACGCCCAAACCGAGCCCAATTAAAACACATCCGAACAAATCTGTCAAGATATTTATTGCAATGCTATACCCTGTCTTTTCCGGATGAGGCAATTCACTTTCATGCCTTTCATCCTTTAAATGCTGAATATATTCACCCAATTTGTCGGTTTCCTCAGTCATCTGTATCCCCTATTTTTTGGCAATTTTCTTTTGAATTTCGCTCATAATTGTTTCTTTATCCGTACCAACCAATAACTTACGGCCCGAATCGGATACCACCACAATACTCGGCATTCCTTCAACACCATACATATTGGATAAATTATTGCGTTGTTCTGTAATGGTTGCCAATAATTTTTTATCACTAAGGCACGAATTAATTTGTCCCTCGCTCATCCCCAACAATTTGGCATAACCGGTAATAATCGGTTTTGGATTTTTGGCATAACTCCATGTTTGTTGATTATCAAACATCGCCTCAGCAAATTTATCATACTGTTTTGGAGGCAAACATCTAGCCAAAGCCGTGCCCGTCATTGCTCTAGCATCATACGGCATTTCCACCATAATAATTTGAAGTTTTCCCTCATCCACCATTTTTTTTATTTCGGGTAAGATATTTTTATGAAACACCGTACAATGTGGACAAGAAAAAGACGTAAATACATAGGCTTTTACAGGTTTTTCACCACCATAAACTCGCAATTGAGTGGGTTTTAAGTTGTCATCCAATGTCGCGGCTTGAACCGTCAAAACACCCAATAAAACGGCAAAAAATGCCAATATTTTTTTCATAACATCCCCCCTTATCTTCTATCACCCATAAAGTACAAAACCAAACGGAACAAATTGATAAAATCCAAATACAAAGCCAACGCCCCATTAACGGCAATCGCCTTTTGAGCTTCCTCAGACATCCGTTCGTCATACATATATTTCAACCGATTGGTATCATAAATTGTCAATCCCATAAAGATAAACACACTGATAACCGATAATCCCAAACTCATAACACCAGACTTCAAGAAGATATTAATCAGCATAGCCGCAATCACGCCGACCAACCCCATCATTAAAAAGGCTCCCCAACTGGCCAACGATTTTTTGGTTGTATATCCATATAAACTTAGTCCCAAAAATCCGGCAGATGTTACCAAAAAGGCATTCACAATACTGGTCCCTGTATACATCAATAAGACATTAGATAAAGACACCCCCATCAAGGCCGAAAAAATCCAAAACAATACACTAGCCTTAGAAGCGTTCATATTGGCCACAGCTGAGTTAATTGAAAATATCATAATAATCGGTGCCAAAATCGCAATCCATCCCCATACAGACCAATTAACGGCCCCATCTTGCACGGAATAAAATAAGGAGAAAAACGGTTCACGTGTAGCCAAATAAGCCGTTCCGGCCGATACCGCCAATCCACCAGCCATATAGTTATAAATCCGGCCGAAATATGTTCTCATCCCAACGGATTGGTGGGCATCCATTCCCAAAATTTCATAGTTTTGCATTGTATACTCCTTACATAAATTGATATCAGATATCATATAACATTTTTTCATAAAAAGACAAGTTTTTTCTTTAAATCTCTATAATAAAAAAACAAGTAGAAAAATAAATAAAGCCCCTTGACTATTTAACCCATTTTTTGTAAAACAAGTAAAAATCAATCTAAAACAAAAAGGATACTCCCGTGAAACATTTATCCAAACTGTTATTATTTATTGTATGCTTTGCTATTGGGTTATTCGGAGAAAAGCGTTATTTTCAATATTTAGCCGATGAAGCCCGTCCCCCGGAACAAAAAGTAGTACAAGTCGCTATTTACTACGGTCTTGGCAATAATATGTTTCAATATGCCACCGGACTGGCTTATGCATTGGAACACAATAAGAAACTTTATGTACATGGTAATGTATCAAAATTGGAAAATGCCTTTGATATTCAATTAAACAAACCCGAACATGAAGACGTTCCCGTTTTTAAAAATCTAGAGGCCAAAAAAACCACCTTTATTGGAGATGTGTATTCAGAACCCAATAATGCCGACGGCACTTTTAAACATGATAGATATGTTTATTTATGGGGATTATTCCAAAACGAAGCCTACTTTAAAAAATACCGAAAAGAAATTTTAAAGGCTTTTCGGTTTAAAGGTACAATGTCCGATAAAAATAAACAATTGGCTCACTCAATCAAAAATTCCAATTCAGTTGCCGTTCATATTCGCCGTGGTGATTATTTAGCCCCAAAGGCTGCTCAACATGTATTGTCTCCACATTATTACAAACTGGCAACAGATTACATTGCCAAACGTGTTAAAAATCCGCATTTTTATATTTTTTCGGATGATATAGCATGGGTAAAAGAAAATATCAAATTACCATATCCACACACATTTGTAGAACACAACCATGGTGATTTCAGTTATAATGATATGCGTTTGATGAGTTTATGCAAACACAACATCATCGCCAACTCCACTTTTTCATGGTGGGGAGCATGGCTAAATGAAAATCCGGATAAAATCGTCATTACGCCGGACATTTGGTTGAAAGGTAAAACATGGTTTATTGACCGTATTGTTCCAAAAGAATGGATACGCCTTCCTGCCAAAGCCGATATCGCCATGCTCTATATCGCCACAGGCAGATATATCACATTTTTTGACGAATATTATAAAAGCATGCAAAAAAACTTTTTACCAGAGGACAACAAAACCTATTTTGTATGGACGGACAGCAACAGAAAATTCCCAAAAAATGTGGTCAAAATTCCAACCAAAAATTTGGGGTGGCCAAAGGCAACATTATATCGTTATAAACTCTTTCAAGAACAATGGAATCAGTTAAAAGATTTTGACTATATGTACTATGTCAATGCCAATATGGTTGCCGTCAAACCGGTGGGACATGAAATCATTCCAACAAATGAACAAGGTATTGTTGCCA
>JAFXFY010000165.1 GCA_017513365.1 Alphaproteobacteria bacterium
GGCCTTAGAATCCGTACGGCAAAAATGTTTAGTTATTGCCGAAGATTTAGGGACGGCTCCAGCTGGTTTCCACGAATTGATGCGAGGGGCTAATGTGTTGTCTTTCGGTATTTTCCATTGGCAAAAAAATTGGGATGGATTTATTGCACCGCAAGATTATAATCACAAGTGTTTAATTTCATCCGGTACGCATGATTTACCGACTTATACAGCGCTGTGGAAAGGATTGGATTTAGAACTGGCCAAAAAAATGAAAACAATATCGGCCGAACAATACAAAATGCATAAAGAAAATAGAAAGGTTGAACGAACTCAGTTTGTCAAGGCGTTTTTATCTCAATCCTTGCCGATGGATGATATGGGACAAACGCCGGATATTATGGCGGGTCGTATTGTACCAAAGTGGTTTATTCCAAATTCTTATGCTTATCTGGCCAGATCCAGCAGTATGTTATTGTTGGTGCGTATTGAAGACATTGTGGAACAAGAAGAACAAGTGAATTTACCGGGGACTTATCTGGAATATCCAAACTGGCGATATAAATTACCCGTAGCGTTAGAAGAATTGAAAACCGATGCCCGTATGATACAAATTTGTGAGATTATTAATAAAGAAAGACCAAAATAATAATGGAAAAATATGTAAAACAATACGAAATAAAAAGTTATGAATGCGATAAAAACGGTGTGTTGCGTTTAAGAACTTTGTTTAACCTGTTTCAAGATATGGCAGATGAGCACGCCGATAAAATGGGATTAGGATATCATTTTTGTATTCAAAAACAAATCGGGTGGATAGGAGCCGGATACCATGTTCAAATCAACCGATTACCCAAATGGGAAGAAGCGGTTACGCTCTACACTTGGCCATCAAAGGCCACACCTGTGATGGGGATTCGTGATTTTCAAATGATTGATGATAAGGGGAATGTATTGGTGAATGCTTCCAGCCAATGGGTGCTTGTGGATTTAAATCGGATGCGTCCCGTTGCCATAGCCAAATACATTGAGGGATATGAAATTATTGAAGAAAGGGCATTGGATACGACTTTTTCTGCGATAGATGCCATAACGGATACGGGAAGTTCTTGTTTAATTCCAGTGCGTCATGATGATATTGATATCAACAATCACGTGAATAATGCTGTGTATCCAACACTGTGTCTGGATGGTATTTCTGAAGAATTTTTAAATTCTCATACGTTATCCGAAGTGCAAGTCAGCTTTAAAAAGCCGGCTGTGTTTGGGGATAAAATCTGTTTAAAATCCTCACAGGATGTGTCGCAAACCCATCACCAATTGTTTAATGAAACAGGTGAAGTGGAATTTGCCCGAGTGCGCCTGTCATGGAAGTAAAACTTGATTTTTTTTGTAATTTGTGCTATACAACTGCCCACAATGTAAAAAAGGATGAAAAATAATGAAAACAAATGATTTTTTAGATAAAGTTTGTAATGATAAGATCGCTGTTACAGTCTTTTTAATGTGTGGTGTCAAATTGCAAGGTGTAATTACGGCCCATGATGAAACGGGACTTTTATTACGCCGTGATGCCCATACTCAATTGATTTATAAACACGCTATTTCAACCATTATGCCGGTAGAGGCGATTGAGCTTTAGGATTTGAATTTGACCCAAACCGCCGTTGTTTTATTACCATATTCTAAAAACACACCTGATTTACGTGATCCTGAGGCACGCTTGGATGAGGCTGTGTCTTTAACCAAAGCAATTGATCTAAATGTTGTACATAACGAATGTGTCAGTGTGCGTGAAATTAAGGCTGGTACTTATTTAGGGCAAGGAACCATTGACAGATTAGCCGGCATTATTGAAAGCGAAAAAGTTGATGTAGTTATTATGGCGTGTCATTTATCGCCCTTGCAACAACGCAACTTAGAAAAGGCATGGAATACAAAAGTTATTGATAAAACGGCGTTAATTTTGGAAATCTTTGGGCAACGTGCCAGAACGAAAGAAGGTGTCTTACAGGTAGAATTGGCCCATTTGACTTATGCTCGTTCTCGCCTTGTACGATCTTGGACGCACTTGGAACGCCAACGGGGTGGCGCCGGTTTCTTAGGGGGCCCCGGTGAAACACAAATTGAACTTGACAGACGTTTGATTGATGAAGATATTGTCAAAATTAAAAAGGAACTGGCCGAAGTTAAAAAAACACGGGAATTGCACCGAAAGGCCCGCAAACGTGTGCCGTATCCGATGGTGGCGTTGGTAGGATACACACATGCCGGTAAATCCACGTTGTTTATTCGTTTGAC
>JAFXFY010000166.1 GCA_017513365.1 Alphaproteobacteria bacterium
TAATTTTCACTTGATTTTTTTGAAAAAATAGTGTATATTGCCTCCATTGCATCCAATTTTGGGGCAATATTACACATGTGAAGGCGGCGTGAAACGGTGGTTTTTCGCTTCCGGTGTGATGAAAATCATATCTTACCTTCACAGAGGATTAACCGGAAGAAAAGAAAGGATATTATTATGGCTCTTCCTACATTTACTATGCGTCAATTAATTGAATCTGGCGTACACTTTGGTCACAACGCTCGTCGTTGGAACCCGAAAATGGGACAATACATTTATGGTACACGTGAAGGTGTGCATATCTTGGACTTAGGTCAAACAGTACCGGCTTTATACCGTGCTATGGAAGCCGTCCGTGATGTCGCCGCCAAAGGTGGCAAGGTATTGTTCGTTGGTACGAAATTACAAGCTCGTGAACCGATTGCCGAAGCTGCTAAACGTTGCGGTCAATACTATGTAAACTGCAGATGGCTCGGCGGTATGCTCACAAACTGGAAAACAATTTCCGCCAGCATTAAACGCCTCAAAGAAATTGATGCTAAAACTGAAAAAGGCGAACTGGAAGGTTTGACCAAAAAAGAAAAATTGAACATCAGCCGTGAACGTGAAAAATTGTTCGCTTCATTAGGTGGTATTCAAGATATGAACGGTCGTCCGGACATTATGTTCGTCATTGACACACCAAAAGAAAACTTGGCTGTTCAAGAAGCTAAAAAATTGGGTATCCCAGTTGTAGCTATCTGCGACTCCAATGCTAACCCAGACGGTATCGCTTACCCAATCCCGGGTAACGATGATGCTTTGCGTGCCATTAACCTATACTGCGAATTAATTTCCGGTGCTGTGTTAGACGGTATTCAAGCTGAATTAAAAGCAGCTGGCGTTGATGTCGGTGCCGCTGTTGAACCGACTGTAGAAGCTTAAGTTCTTTTGATTTTGAGCTAAATATGGGGCGGTTCGGGTTTTATAAAATCCGTATCGCCTCAACCATTTAAATTAGATTTTTATATAGGAGATTATTATGGCAGAAATTACAGCCTCTTTAGTAAAAGAATTGCGTGAAAAAACCGGTGCCGGCATGATGGAATGCAAAAAAGCCCTCACAGAAACAGCCGGTGATTTAGAAGGTGCTATTGACTTTTTGCGTAAAAAAGGGTTATCCGTTGCCGAAAAGAAAGCCGGCCGTATTGCTAACCAAGGTTTGGTAGCTGTGGCTGTGGACGGCAAACGTGGTGCGTTAGTAGAATTAAACTCTGAAACAGACTTCGTTGGTCGTAACGCTGAATTCCAAGCTTTCTTGGGTGATGTTGTCCAAATCGCTTTGGATAAAAAAGGTGATATTGACGCCGTTAAAGCCGCCGATAAAGGTGGTAAATCCGTTGAAGCCAACCTCACAGACTTAATTGCCAAAATCGGTGAAAATATGAGCTTGCGTCAATCTGCTTACGTTGATGTTGAAAACGGTGTTGTTGTGCCGTATATGCACTCTGCCGTTGTTCCAAACCAAGGTAAAATCGGCGTATTGGTTGCTTTAGAAAGCTCTGCCGATGAAGGCGCTTTAAAAGAACTCGGTCATAAATTAGCTATGCACATTGCGGCTGTAGCTCCGAAATTCAAAACAATTGATTCTGTTGACGCCGAAGCACTCGCTCGTGAAAAAGCCATTTATATGGAACAAGCTAAAAACTCCGGAAAACCGGCTAACATCGCCGAAAAAATGGTTGAAGGTCGTATCCGTAAATACTATGAAGAAGTTGTTTTAATGGAACAAGCTTTCATCATGGATCCGGATAAGAAAGTCAAGGATGTGATTGCTGAAGCTGCTAAAACAGCCGGCTCTGAAATTTCTTTGAAAAACTTTGTTCGCTACAACTTGGGTGAAGGCTTGGAAAAGAAAGAAGAAGATTTCGCCGCTGAAGTTGCTAAAGCCAGCAGCGGTTTATAAGTTAATTAACTGTGATTGCTTCTCTTTCACATAGGTCAAACTATTGTAAGAGAGGCAATTTTTGTATATAAAAGGGAGAAACAAAACATGGATAGTTATATTGTTTTCGCTGTTCGTGAGGCAATTAATACAGACCGAAAAATACAAAAATTGAAAAAACGCCTGATTTATTTTACCGCTATCGGCAGTATTGCCGGGTGGGCTCTTGGCAGTGTTTTGGGATATATTGTCGGAACAGAAAATGCACAAAAAGTGTCCGAACAAAAAACAGTTCTAAAATTGCAACAACCGCAAAAAACGATTGATGAATAATTGTTGCGTTTAATATTTCTTATTTGATGAATTGTCTTATTGAAAAAGCCTTTGTTTTTTTTGCTTGCAATACTGGGGGATTTTCTGTTATAATGGCACCATCTCAATTTAACAAAAAAGGACAATTAAAATGAATTATTCAGAAATTAAAACCGATATGCAAACAAGACTTGGGAAAACACAAGAGGCTTTAAAAAAAGATTTTGCCGGTCTTCGTACGGGACGTGCCACAACCGCTTTGTTAGATCCAATTATGGTGGACGCTTATGGTTCTATGGTACCACTCAATCAAGTTGGTAACGTATCCGTTCCAGAAGCCAGAATGTTATCCGTTCAAGTATGGGATAAATCCTTAATGAAACACGTGGAAAAAGCCATTATGGAATCCGGCTTGGGATTAAATCCAATGAATGACGGCCAATGCATTCGCATTCCTATTCCGCCACTGTCCGAAGAACGTCGTATTGAGTTGTGTAAAATTGCCGGTAAATACACGGAAACAGCCAGAATTTCGGCCAGAAACATTCGCCGTGATGCGTTGGATGAAGTTAAAAAACTCAAAAATGCGAATGAAATTTCCGAAGATGATCAAAAACGTTTTGAAACAGAGATTCAAACTTTAACGGACAACACCATCAAAGCATTGGATGATATGTTAAAAGCCAAAGAAGTTGAAATTAAACAGGTGTAATCAAATGAATATTCCCCACCACGTCGCAATTATTATGGACGGCAACGGCCGTTGGGCTCAAAAACGAGGATTGCCCAGAACAGCGGGTCATAAAGCCGGTGGGGAAACCTTAAAAAAAATATTGCCCTATCTAAAAAAACGAGGCGTTAAAGTCGTTACGTTATATGCTTTTTCATCCGAAAATTGGGCACGCCCCAAAGAAGAAGTAGATACCTTGATTAAATTATTCCGTGACTATTTAAATGGTGATATCAGTGAGCTTAAAAAACAAAAAACACGCATTTCCTTTATCGGAAACAGACATAAATTTCCCGCTGATATCGTTCAAAAAATGAATGAGCTGGAATTAGATACGGAAAACAATAATGAATTTCATGTTGTCTTGGCACTCAGCTATGGGGCACGAGATGATATAACAGAGGCCGTCAAGCAAATCGTGGGACAAGCCGTTATTGGTATGATAAAAGGCGATGAAATCACACAAGATTTAATTTCCGAAACACTGTCTACGCATCATATCCCCAACCCGGATTTGATTATTCGCACCAGTGGCGAACAACGCCTGAGTAATTTTTTGTTATGGGAAGCGGCCTACAGCGAGTTTTATTTTCCAAAAGTTCATTGGCCTGATTTTAATGAAACAGAAGTGGATAAAGCCTTAGAGGTTTACACCTATCGCAATCGCCGTTTTGGTAAGATTTAACCCCTATCTTAAAATTATTTTATCACAATAAATTCAATCGGTTTTTATCAAAAAATAAAGACCGTTTTTTTATATGGCTGAAGTCATTCTAACTTACCATTTAACACTTGACAAGCCGTCAAAAATCTGCGATATTTTGGCTAATTAACATAAGGAGAAAAGATGAAACTTTCTAATTTAGCATTACGCACGATATCTGCAGCCATATTGGCACCGCTTGTCTTGGGTAGCATTTGGTTCGGAGCCACTGTATATGAGTTGTATGCCATTCCGCTTTACACTGTTTTAATGGCCGTTTTTGGAGCTGGTCTTGCTTGGGAATGGGACCATATGTTCAACAAAAAAATCACCATTTCGGGATTATGGACTGTTATTATCGCTTGTTTAACGGCTTTTTTAACTAAGGATAATCCACAATTTGCTTTATGGTTAATGTTGCTCGGCACATTAGCGGTTTATTTAAAATCACACCGCTCTTTAGCGATGGCTTTTGGCGTGCTGTACATTTGCGTACCTGTTATGGCACTCAGCTATATTTACTTCATCAATGATGCCATTTCTCGTGAATTAGTCTTGTGGTTGTTCTTTGTTGTATGGGCAACAGATATCGGTGGCTATGTGATTGGATGTACGTTTAAAGGTCCTAAAATTGCCCCAAAAATCAGTGCTAAAAAAACATGGTCCGGTTTTATCGGTGGTGTTTCTTTTGCTGCGGCAGTAGCCTATATTTTTGCTTTATTCTTAAAATCTTATGGATATTTGGATCATATGGATTTTACACGTGTCACTTGGATTTTGGTCAGTAGTGCCATCATCTTATCCATCTTTTCCCAAATCGGAGATTTCTTTGAATCCTATATTAAACGTCGTTTAGATTTAAAAGATTCCAGCAATATTATCCCTGGGCACGGTGGTTTATTTGACCGTGTGGACGGATTGTTATTCGCGTCCACATTAATGGGCATTGTTTTATTTTGTGTTAATCAAGGATGGTTCAAATGATTGACAGTTTATTAAGCACAGGGTTGTATCTGTTCGCTTTTGTATTTGTGTTATCGGTTGTTGTTATCGTACACGAATGGGGGCATTTTATTGTTGCTCGTTTATGCGGGATTAAAGTAACACATTTTTCACTTGGCTTTGGGCGTGTTTTGTGGAAACGAACAGACAAAAAAGGAACTCAGTGGCAAGTATGCTTATGGCCACTGGGTGGATATGTTAAAATGTTGGGGGATGAAGACGCCGCCAGTGCAAAAACAGATGCCTCTAAAATCCCCGCATCCGAACGAAAATATATGTTTATGTCGCAACCTTTACACAAGCGGGCCGCAGTTATTTTTGCCGGACCGGCGATGAACTATGTTTTCGCCATTATATTGTTTACGGGTATGTTATTTTTTGTCGGACGAGGTGTTGTTCCACCGGTTGTTGGAGATTTTACAGAAAACTCACCAGCACAAGCAGCCGGCATGCAAGTTGGCGATCGTATTGTTGAGATGAACGGACACCCTATTTCGGAATGGTTGGACATTCAACGTGTTGTCCGTATTTTAGAGTTTGAAAAAGAAGTTAATGTACAAGTTGATAGAAACGGAGAAGTATTATCGTTTACCATTCAACCAATTTATTATCCAAATACAGATAATATGCCCAAAATTGGTATCATCAGCAATCCGGAGTTGTTTTTTGCAGACAACAACCTCGGTTTGTGGGAGGCGTTTACTCAATCTATACGCTCAGTTATGACCATTACACAAGACACACTGGTATATTTAGGACAAATTTTATTTAATAATCGCAGTGCTGATGGAATGCGTGGTCCTTTGGGAATTGCCGAAATGTCCGGTGATGCCATTAAGGGTGGTATAGAAAATTTAATCTTGTTTATTGCCAATATTTCTGTGGCTGTTGGCTTTATGAACTTATTACCTATTCCATTATTGGATGGTGGGCATTTGTTCTTCTATGCCATTGAGGCCATTATTCGCAGACCATTGTCTGAACGTGTTCAAAATGGGTTGTTATGGGTTGGGATGTCATTGCTCATCGGATTATTGATGTACACCATGTTCTTAGACATTCCCCGTATTTTTGAGAGGATTTTCGGATGAAAAAAGTGATTACTCTTTTATTAACCGGTACATTTTTATCTGGGACGGTTAGTGCAGAAACATTGAATACTGTATCCATTCAAGGAACAGCCAGAATTGAAAATCAAACCGTTATGAATTATCTGAACTTAAAAACGGGTACAGATATCAGCGGTGCCGATATTGATAAGGCCACAAAAACATTATTTGCCACCGGATTGTTTTCGGATGTAAATATTAAAATGACGGACGGTCAATTAAATATTACCGTCAAAGAAAATCCCATTGTCCACAATGTGTATTTTGAAGGGAATAAAAAGCTGGACGACGATACGTTAAAAAGCGAAATTATGTTAAAGCCCAGAACAGTTTATACGTTAAATAAAATCCAAAATGATGCCGACAGATTATTGGAAGTGTATAAACGCAGTGGTCGTTTTGGTGCCACGGTAAATCCAAAAATCATTAAAAAGGATCAAAACCGAGTAGATGTTGTCTTTGAAATTGACGAAGGATTAAAAACAACCGTAAAAAAAATCAACATTATCGGCAATACAAAATTTTCCGATGATGAGTTAAAAGAAGCCATGATGACAAAGGAAAGTGCTTGGTATCGTTTTTTAGCCAGTACCGATACATATGATCCCGATCGTTTAAATTATGACAAAGAATTGCTCCGTCGGTTTTATTTGCAAAACGGCTATATGGATTTTAAGGTCAAAAATGCCATCGCTGAGTTGACTCCGAATAAAGAAGGATTCGTTATCACGTTTGATATTGAAGAGGGAAATCGTTATAAATTTATTCAACCGGATATTAAGGTTAATTTACCCGAATACACGGCAAAAGATTTAAACGACAAAGTGGAATTTAAACAAGGTCAATGGTTCAATGCCGATTTGGTTGAAAGTACTATTACGAACCTGAATGATTATTTTTCCAATTTGGGTTATGCTTTTGTGGATACGACACCAACCTTTGATAAAAATGACAAAGATAAAACCGTTAAAATTACTTTTTCGGTTGCCGAAGGTGAAAAAGTTTTTGTGAATAAAATCAACATTACGGGCAACTCCAGAACGTTAGATAAAGTTATTCGTCGTGAATTTCGGATTAAAGAAGGAGATGCCTTTAATGCTTCAAAATTACGTCGCAGTAAACAACGGGTGGAAAATTTAGATTACTTTGAAAAAGTGGATTTAAAAACCGTTCCCGTTTACGGCCAACCGGGAAAAACAGACATTTTAATGGATGTTGCCGAAAAAGCCACTGGTTCATTCAGTGTTGGAGTCGGTTGGTCTTCCTATGACGGATTATTATTTGATACCGGCATTCAAGAACGCAATATTTTAGGGACCGGTAATACGTTAGGGTTAAACTTAATGTTATCTGAACGTGAACAACAATATACAGTTGGCTTAACCAATCCGTATTTTATGGATAAAAATTTGTTGGCCGGTGTAGATATATTCCATACAACATTGGATAATGAAGATTACAGCTCGTACAAATCAACCACAACCGGTGGAGCCGTTCGTTTCGGATGGAATTATACAGATTACTTACGTCAATCTGTTCGCTATACGTTGCAAGAAGATGAAGTGCGTGATGTGGAAGAAGATGCTTCAAGATATATTAAGGACCAAGAAGGGCGTTATTCATTATCTATGATCGGGCAAGAAATCAGCTGGGATAAACGAGATAATCGCATTAATCCAACCCAAGGGTTCTATACATCATTCAGTGCTGATTATGCCGGTATTGGGGCCGATACAAAATTTGTGCGTTTAGGCATGATGGGCATTCAATACTTTGAAGTGGCAGAGGATATTGTTTTCTCGGTCCGTGGCGATGCCGGCCATATTTGGGGAACCGGTGGTCAGGATGTGCGTATTAACCACAGATATTACTTAGGGGATTCTTCGTTCCGTGGTTTTGAATACGGCGGTATCGGTGCCAGAGATAAAGCTACCGGTGATGCCTTGGGTGGAAACTGGTATGCCACGGCTTCGGCTGAAGTACAATTCCCGTTGGGATTACCAAAAGAGCTCGGCATTAAAGGTAAAGTTTTCTCAGATGCCGGTTTTATTGGGAAACCAGATGGGTATGATGCTTCAACAATGGATTATTCATCAAAAATGCGGATGTCCGCCGGTACAGGTATCATGTGGCAATCTCCAATGGGGATGATTAACCTTGATTTTGCTTGGCCGATTATGAAAGAAGACTTTGATGAAACAAAAGTATTCCGTTTGAACTTTGGAAAGGCATTCTAACATATGTGTCAAAAAATAAAACAATTAAAAGCATACTTAAAACAAATGGGGCAAACGTATATGCCCTATTTGGTACATTTTATAAAAAGAAATAAACAAGGTCTTTTAATCGGTTTTGTTTTAGTCATCAGTCTCATTACGTTTGTATTTGGTCATTCTCATGCCATTGTTGGTGTTGTTAATATGGAACGTGTCCGAGAACAAGCTGAACCTTATCAAGAAATTGAACGGGAACGTGAAAAATACACGCAAATGTGGCGCGTCAAATTTCGGGCCGAACAAGACGTTTTGGATGAAGAAGACAAAAAATTGGCTGAAGCTCAAAAGAAAAAAAGCATGAAAAAGAAAGCCTTTCAAAAAGCTTTAGAAGCCTTACAAAAAAAATCTTTAGACTTACAAAAAAAATACCAAAAAGAGGCAGCTAAAATCATGATGGCGACCGAGTCGGCCACAGAGCAAATTGATACGTTAGCCTCTCAAATATTACATGAAATTGCTGAAAATGCGGGATATGATCTTGTGTTAGATGAACATGTGCTTTATGCATCACATACAGTGGATATGACGGATAAATTAGTTGATGAGCTGAATAAAATGGCCGTCAAAATTAACTATCCGGATCCTGAAACTTTAACCCCCAACGATGAATAGGAAAAAACTATGGCAGATAATCGTTTTTTTAAAAAAGTAGAAAATTTAACTTTGGAACAAATTGCCAAAATCGGTGATGTCAAATTGCCCGATGGCGTGGATACATCTCGTACTTTTAAAGATGTAGCCGATTTACAAAATGCCACCGCCGAGGATGTGTCTTGGGCCTTTATTCCAAAAGTGCGTGAACAATTAAAACAAACAAAGGCCGGTGCCGTTATCGTCCCCGAAAAATTTTTGGAATTTGTACCGAAAGGATGTGTGGCTTTGGTTGCCAAAGATGCACACCGTTCCTATGGCTTAGTGGCTCAAGGATTTTATCCGTACCAATTTGAAGCCGGTATTTCAGATAAAGCCCACGTTGACCCGACAGCTGAGTTAGGTGAAGGATGCCGTGTAGAGGCCGGTGCCGTTATCGGTGCCAATGTTGTTTTGGGTAAAAATTGTCATATTAAGGCCAACGCCGTTATTGAAGAGGGTGTTCAAATGGGCGATAACTGTATTGTGGGTGCGACAGCAACGGTATCGCATTGCATTGCCGGCAATAAAGTTTATATTTACCCTGGGGCTCATATTGGTCAAGATGGCTTTGGTTTTGCCATGTCTCCGGCATTTGGCCCGACAAAGGTACCTCAACTGGGACGTGTTATTATCGGCAATGATGTGGAAATCGGATCTTCCACAACAGTAGATAGAGGCGCTATGGGCGATACGGTTATTGCCGACGGTACACGCATTGATAACTTGGTTCAAGTCGCTCACAACGTTAAGCTCGGCAAATGTGATGTAATTGTATCGCAAGTCGGTATTGCCGGTTCTTGTGAATTTGGTGATTTTGTTGTTGCCGGTGGTCAAGTTGGTTTTGCCGGCCACTTAAAAATCGGTACAGGGGCACAAATTGCCGCTCAATCCGGTTTAATGTCTGATGTACCGGCCGGTGCGATTATGATGGGTTCTCCGGCTGTTTCCCGTATTGATTATATGCGTCAAACACTCGCTGTTCAAAATTTAGCTAAGAAAAAATCGGGCGATTCCAAAACATTAACATGGAAAGAAAAACTGGCCCTCAAATTAATGAAGAAGAAAGGATAAGAAAAATGACAGAAGAAACAAACCAAGAAAATCAACCAGAAATTCAAACCATACCGGATTTGACCATTAATGATATTTTAAAATTATTACCACATCGTTATCCGTTTTTGTTGGTGGATAAATTAAAAGAATGTGTCCCAGGGGTCAGTGGTGTCGGCATTAAAAATGTTACGATGAACGAACCGTTTTTCCAAGGGCATTTCCCAGAAAATCCAGTTATGCCAGGGGTACTTCAAATTGAAGCGATGGCTCAAACAGCCGGTATTATCGTATTGACGGCATTTCCCGAAGAAGAACGCACCGGCAACAGTGTGTACTTTATGACGGTTGATGATGTGAAATTCCGTAAACCTGTCTTACCCGGTGATACATTGGAATTTCATGTCGTCAAAGAACAAGCCGTTCGCAACGTATTCAAATTCCGTGGTGTGGCCAAAGTAGACGGTAAAGTTGTATCTCAAGCCACATTCAGTGCTATGGTGTTTAAAAAAGCCTAAGAAAAAGGAGGTCCCCTATGATTAAAATTCATCCAAGTGCCATTGTTGACAGTCATGCCGAAATCGGTGAAGATGTGGAAATCGGCCCTTACTGTGTGATTGGTCCAAATGTTAAAATCGGTGCCGGAACACGTTTAATTTCTCATGTAACGATTGACGGATATACCACAATGGGTGAACGCAATACCGTTTATCCGTTTGCCGCTCTCGGGTGTTTAGCACAACATAAACGGTCTGATGCGCCGGATGCTCAATTAATCATCGGGGATGATAACGTTTTCCGTGAACACGTAACAGCTCATGTGGGGTCAGATGTTGACAATAAAATCACGACAATTGGCTCAAGAAACTGGTTTTTAGTGGCCTCTCATATTGCTCATGACTGTGTTGTTGGCAGTGATATCGTGATGAGTAATAACGCCACTTTGGCCGGCCATGTTCATGTTGGTGATAAAGCCATTATCGGTGGACTTTCTGCCGTCTTACAATTTACTCGCATTGGGACTGGCGCTATGATTGGTGGTATGAGTGGCGTTACGCGTGACGTTATTCCGTTTGGGATTCAAATGGGTGGTGCCAGAGCTGGTCTTGGTGGATTAAACTTAATCGGATTACAACGTGCCGGTTTTGATAAACCAACCATTTTGGGATTACAACAAGCCTATAAAATTTTATTTAACAAAGAAGACGGCACATTCAGTGAGCGGATTCAAAAAGTGGCTGGTGATATGGTTATGATGGCAAATCCTTTAGTAGCTGAAGTCATCAAATTTGTTCAAAATCCATCTAAAAATAACATTTTACAGCCGGAGTAAAAAATGACAGCCAAAATGCAAAAGTTGGGTATTGTTGCGGGTAGCGGTTCTTTGCCGAGAGCCTTAATTCATGAATGCCAAAAAACGGGACGCCCCTTTTGTGTTGTGGCTTTAAAAGGTCATGCGAATCCGGATTTGATGCCAGCTGATATTCCGGTTAAATGGGTACGCCTCGGGGCTGTTGGGACCGGTTTTGCCGAAATGAAAAAACAAGGGGCCACCCAAATCGTGTTAATTGGCGGTGTCCGTCGCCCGTCTTTAAAAGAGCTGTGTCCTGATCTGCGTGGATTGAAATTCTTTGCAAAAATCGGATTAAAAGCTTTGGGAGATGATGGATTACTGCGCGCTGTTATCGGTGAAATTGAAAAAGACGGATTTAAGGTTGTCGGCATTGACGATATTATGCCCTCTTTATTAGCTCCA
>JAFXFY010000167.1 GCA_017513365.1 Alphaproteobacteria bacterium
GCAACGGCAATCGCTATCCCTACTCCGGCTTGGGGTTGTTCCAATAATGATAAGAACGTCGCAAAACCTTCCGGAAAATTATGTAAGCCTATGGCAAAGGCCGTAAAAATGCCTGTTTTTAATAAATGATGCCGAATATGTTCAGTTTGCAAATGTTTTAAATCCGCTGGACGATGAAAAAATTCATGCGGATTTTCGTTATTGGGAATGCCTTTATCAATGAGTCCAATCAGAAGAGCACCTATAAAAAATCCCGTATAACTGAGGATTTTAGAGATACTATTTATAGAAGTCGGCAAAATTTCCATAAAGGATAAATAAATCATCATACCGGCAGAAAAGCCCAAAGAAACAGACAAAAAAAGGGTATTTTCTTTTTTACTGAAAAAGGCAAATATTGCCCCTATTCCCGTTGCCAATCCGACCCCCAACGTTATCAAAAAAGCGAATAACACACTCATTTGTATTTCCTTTCTTAAAAAATATAATAAATGATAAAAAAAAGGTCAAGAAAATGCTTGCAAAAATATTTTTTCATTGGTACCCTTTTAAATATAGATAAGGAGGTATTCTATGTTTTCATTTTTCAAACGTACAATTCGTCCTTTTGACAGTGGGTATTTACCCCCATTAGACGGACATGAAATTTTTTATCACCAATTCGGCAATCCTGACGGCAAAGTGATTTTAGCCTTTCACGGTGGTCCCGGTGGTTGTTCAAAAGAAAAACATGCGGCACACTTTGATTTGAAAAAATACCGAGTTATTTTATTTGACCAACGAGGATGTGGTAAAAGTTTATATAAAGAACGCCTATCCCATAACACAACACACGATTTACTAATGGATGGTATTCGTTTATTGGATTATTTAGGCATCAGTGGTAAAATCATTATAGCCGGTGGGTCTTGGGGATCAACACTTGCTTTATTATTCGCTCAAAAATATCCTGAACGTGTTTCAAAACTGGTCGTTAATTCCATTTTCTTAGCCGGTGCAACCGATTCGAAGTGGATGGCTCAGACCAGCCGTTTATTCTATCCGGATTTACTGGATAAATTTAATGAAGAAGCCGGCGGTAAAAACTTATCAAAATATACGCACAGATTATTACAATCTAACAAGAAAAAAGACCATGATAAGGCGTTAAAGGGATATGCTTCTTATGAAAAGATGTTGGGCTGTGTTGACCCAAAATTACCGGAAGGTCCGTTTTCAGAGGCAGATATGTCCTATCCGACTATCTTTTTCCACTATGATTCCAATAATTACTTTTTAAAATACGACCAAATTTTAAAAGAATGTCATAAAATTGCCCATATCCCGACTTTTATTTTCCACAATCGGTTGGATATGAACTGCCCTATTCAAAATGCGTGGGATTTACATCTGGCCTTACCGAAATCAAAAATTTGTATTATCCCCTCTCGAGGACATGGGTCAAAATTAATGTTTGATACCATGCAAAAAGTACTACGGGAAAGGTTGTAAATTTAATAAGTATTTTAATTTAAACATCCCCCTCACTTGAGGGGGATGTTTTTACACCTTTTTATATTCGTACCAGATGAATTTCCACAAGTGGTTTTTTACCATAATGTTCATTTAAAAATTTACGAATCGCTGTACGGGCGGCGTTATCAATTAAATCATCACGTTCTTTTTGTTCACTTGGCAAATCGGCAATACTTTGTTTTACCGATTCGGCCAACTGTTTCACGTGCGTTTCATCCGCCGTCAGCAAGCCGAAAGAGGAAAATTGCGGTTCGCCCAGAACTTGCCCTGTTTTATCCACCACGATTGTGGCCACCATAGACCCGCCTTCCATCATTTTACGGCGTTTTTTAATCACTTCGGCATCTAGCGGAATAATCCGTGTACCATCCACAGCCAAAATACCGGCATGTACTTCGCCTAAAATTTGAGGCGTATCATCAAGAGCAATCACTTCGCCGTTTTCCAATGCGAACGCAAATTCTGCACCCATTTTTTCGGCCATTTCTTTATGTCCGGTTAATTCCATAGCTTCACCATGAACGGGCAAGGCAATTTTGGGTTTTAAAATTTGATACATTTTTTGCAAATCATCACCGGCATAGTGTCCGGAAACGTGCACCAAAGCCTCCTTATCCGTAATGATTTTAATACCTTTTGCTTTCAGACGTTTTTGTAAAAGCGCAATGGCTTTTTCATTCCCGGGAATCACACGAGAGGAAAAAATCACCACATCATCTGCCCCAAAATACACTGAATTTTTTTGTGGGGTAATGGCTGCCAAATTTGTCAACGCCGAAAACGGTTCGCCTTGAGAGCCTGTACAAATATACAGCACCGTTCCGATTGGTCTTTCCAAAGCCTCAGATTCCGATAAAAATTCCGGAATATCTTTAAAATAACCGGTAGCCCGTCCCGCTGCATCAATCCGCCACAAAGACCGGCCCATTAAGCACACATCTCGGCCATTTGCCACCGCCGCATGATAAATACTTTCCACACGAGCTACGTTAGAGGCAAAGCACCCAACGGCTATTTGACGATTAGGATATTGCCCGATTAATTCCGTTAATGTTTTACGTACATCTTCTTCTGTAGCGTCAGATGGTTCGGATAACACATTTGTTGAATCGCAAACTAAGGCCAAAACGCCCTCTTTACCAATTTCTTTCAACCGTTTAATATCCATTTCTTCACCAATTAATGGGCAAGAATCAAATTTCCAATCGCCCGTATGAACAACAGTACCAACTTTGGTACGAATTGCCAACGCATTCGGTTCCGGTAAAGAGTGAGTCGTTGTAATAAATTCAACCTCAAACGGATTTAAATCTAAGACAGAGCCTTGTTCCACAACAGTAACACTTGCACGACCGAGCAAGCCGGCTTCATTGAGTTTGCCTTCTAACAATTCTCCGGCAAACGGTGTCACATAAATCGGACACATTAAATCACGCCACAAATAACTGATACCGCCGATATGGTCTTCATGAGCATGAGTCACAACAAGACCGACAATATCTTTTTTCTTATCCTTAAAAAATGTCGGATCGGGCAAAAGAACATCCACCCCGGGAAGTCCGTCCCCTGGGAACCCGATACCGCAATCCACAATCAACCATTTTCCTTGATACCCATAGGCAAAAAAGTTCATACCAATTTCGGAGGCACCGCCCAATGGGATAAAGACCAATTTTTCGGGTGGAATAATTAACTCCTCTCCCACATTTTGAATATCATTCATCATATTTCCTTTCATCTAATAAAACGACTCCCGCCGTTATGTGTTTAACTGTATTATCCGGTAATTGTAATAATAAAGCGCCGGATTCGCTTAAATCTTTAAAAATTCCTTGTAATGTTTCGTTCGGTAATCGAACAGTAATAATTTGACCAAGCCCAACGGCATACCTTTTCCATTGATGATAAATAGGCATAAATCCATCCGTTTCAAACAAACCTGTCCAATACATCAATTGTTCTAAAATCAAATCGGCCAATTGATCTGCCCCTATCTTACCATTTAAATGTGTTGCCGGATACGGTAAATTATCGGGGCAAGAAGCACAGTTCACACCAATTCCGACAATCAGTTTGTCATCAACTTGTTCCAATAAAATACCAGCCAGTTTTGCCCCATTCAACAAAATATCATTAGGCCATTTTAGCTGAGGGGAACAACCTATTTTACCCAAAGCATCAGCAACACTAACTGCAATGACAAAAGCCATCAACGGCGTTTGTTCGTCGTATGTTTTTAATACCGCCGACATGTACAAATTTCCCTTGTCAGACACCCACGTATGACCGTATCTGCCTCGTCCACTTGTCTGACTGTTTGCCACAATAACCGATCCGATCGGACAATCCGCAGCCACTTTATTTGTACTGTCTACCGTTTCAAAAGTAAACTTTTTCCATATCATAGTCGGCACTATAACACATTTTTTTAAAAATTAAAAGAAAAACCTTGATTTTATCATCCTCTCAACTGTATAATTTAGTAAACATTAAAAAAAGATGCAAAAATAAGGAGGAAATATGAAAAAAATTTTACTGGGATGTGCTGCTGCTTCGGTTTTATTAGGTGGCATTGTTTTTGTGAGTGCTTATCAAATGCCTTTAGCACAAAAGCAAGCTTTGCTGACCGCCTCCTCCCCTTCTTCCTCCTCTATATTAAATGCTAA
>JAFXFY010000168.1 GCA_017513365.1 Alphaproteobacteria bacterium
AAAAAACAAATAAAAACATTCCCTATTTAGTACAACAATCTTTTCCGATTATTGAAATAAAAAAAACGCTTGAAAAAAATCAAAAACTTGATTATAACCATAACACATCACATATAAAAAAAATAATAGAATTTACAGTTCAAAATAAAGGATAATAAATGGCAAATAATAATAATTCCGCTAAACACAGCCTCATCATGTGGGTTGTTATTTTCCTGAGTGTCATGACACTGGCGAATATATTCAGTTCTCCGAATAAAATGGAGGGCACAGAAAAGCTGACCTATTCTGTTTTGGTAGACAAAATCAAAAAAGATGAAGTTTTAAGTGTTGAGATGCAAGGGCAATCTTTGTCCGGATTATTAAAAAACAATAAAAAATTTACATCATATGCGCCCGAAGATGCCGGTTTAGTTGCCTTGTTAGAACAACATAATGTCGCTTTGTCGGCTATTGCCCCAGAAAAAGAAGGCGAAGGTTGGGGAATGACATTACTCGCATGGTTGCCCATGATATTATTTATCGGCATTTGGATTTTTATGATGCGTCAAATGACGGCCAGCAACGGAAAAGCCATGAGTTTTGGCAAATCTAAGGCCAGATTACTGGGCAGCAAAAAGAAAGTTACTTTTGCCGATGTGGCCGGGATTGAAGAGGCTAAACAAGAGCTACAAGAAATTGTTGAGTTTTTAAAATCGCCTTTAAAATTTGAACGCTTAGGCGGTAAAATTCCGAAAGGGGCCTTACTTGTCGGCCCTCCGGGAACAGGTAAAACATTATTGGCGAAAACCATTGCCGGTGAAGCCGGTGTTCCGTTCTTTACCATTTCCGGCTCGGATTTTGTGGAAATGTTTGTCGGTGTTGGGGCTTCACGTGTACGGGATATGTTTGAACAAGCCAAAAAAGCCAGCCCTTGCATTTTATTTGTAGATGAAATTGATGCCGTCGGTCGCCACCGTGGTGCCGGGCTTGGAGGCGGAAATGATGAACGAGAACAAACACTCAATCAATTATTGGTTGAAATGGATGGTTTTGAAACCAATTCAGGCATTATCGTTATTGCCGCAACAAACCGTCCAGATGTATTGGACCCCGCCCTACTCAGACCGGGACGTTTTGACAGACAAATTATCGTTTCCAATCCGGATATAAGTGATCGTGAAGCCATTTTAAAAGTACACGTTAAAAAGGTACCTTTGGCTCCGGACGTAGATTGGCTGTTATTGCCCGAGGAACACCGGGTTTTTCCGGTGCCGATTTGGCAAACTTAGTCAATGAAGCGGCACTACTCGCAGCCCGACGCAACAAAACAATGGTCACTATGCGTGATGTTGAAGATGCTAAAGATAAAGTCATGATGGGGTCTGAACGCCGCTCTTTAGTTATGGATGACAAAGAAAAAATGATGACCGCTTATCACGAAGCCGGCCATGCCATTTGTTCGTTGCATTTACCGGAATCTGATCCACTCCATAAAGTAACGATTATCCCGAGAGGACGGGCTTTAGGGGTTACAATGCAATTACCGGAAAAGGATAAATATTCTCAGAGCATGACCTATTTAACCAGTCGGTTATCTATTTTGTTCGGTGGTCGTATTGCCGAAGAAATGATATTGGGCAAAGAAAATGTGTCCACGGGGGCCAGTAATGACATCCAAGTAGCTACCAATATCGCTCGTAAAATGGTAACCGAATGGGGGATGAGTGATACCATGGGACCGATTGCCTATGAAGAACCCGAAGGTCAAGTGTTTTTGGGATACAGCATTTCTAAACGCAAAAATATGGCCGATTCAACTGCTTTAATGGTGGATAAAGAAATTCGCCGGATTATTGATGAGGCCTATAAGAAAACAGAAAAACTGTTAAAAGAACACAAAAATGAGTTAGATATTTTAGCTCATGGGTTGGTGGAATATGAAACCTTGTCGGGTGAGGAAATTACAAAATTACTAGCCGGTAAAAAAATCCGTCAAGAGAGTAAGAAAAAATCCGCTATTAAGCCCAGGCCAACGGTTCCGACAGCAGGAGATATGGCAGAGCCAGAAGAAATTCTTTCTACCCCCTCTCCCAAAACGGTCTAAAAAAAACAATCCACCGCCCCAAAACGGTGGGTTGTTTTATATGCATCTATCCCCTTTTATTTATTCCAGCTTAGAATATGAAAAATATACCATATTATTTTTTTTATCATTTGCATAAATAATGGGCAATATTATTGTCGTTTTAAAACACAATACAACGATACTATTGCACTCTAACCAATATCTTTTTATATACTAAAAAAGGTCGGCAAATACCGACCCCTTTATACAAAACAACATATTATTTTTATTTTGTAAATGAAAAATTGGCTGATTTTTGTTCTAATTCCTTTGTCAACACCGATAATTTACCACCATTTTTTTGCAAAAACGCACTGTATTCATTACGATAACTCATGGCCATAGACACCCCTTCCACAATGATATCAATAATTTTGAAATCACCGGATTTTGTTTGTTTTAAACGCCAAATAACGGATACTGGCGGATTATTTTCAATCGTGGAATCAACATACAATTGATTTTTACCTTCGGCATTACGACTGCCGGAAAAAACAATTTGTTGACCGGTATATAAATCAAATCTATCTGCCCATGTTTTGGTTGTAAAATCAATAAAGGCATTCAAAAAAGCTTGACGTTCTTCGGCGGTTGCCTTACGCCAATATACCCCCAAAACGAATTGTCCGATACTTTTCATATCTAATGCTTTTTCAAAAGCCGATTTAAAGCGGGCAAATTTTTCCTCTTGCGTGTCGGTTGTTTCCAATACATTTGTAATAATGTCATCTGTTAAATGATTCACAAACATAATAGATGGTTCGGCGGCCTGCACAGAAACCGATACCAACAAACCACATATAAAAGACAATATTTTTTTCATCATATCCTCCTATTCTTCTTCAAATTCATCATCAATCGGAAAATCAAATTCATACTCTTTTTTCTGAACCACTTGATCATATCCGATAATCACATTTGAATTTTCCAATTTGTTCTTACGATTTTGACGATACATAGATCGCATTGTGGCATAAAAATCCGTTGACCCTTTTTCCAAAGAATCTAAGAACTCCAAAGCTCCTTCCCGTTTGGAAAAACTTTCAACGGCAAATTTAGAATACAACAGCACCGGTTCCCCCTTTAACGCCCAATCAAGCGGCGCCATCACCGAATCAACGCCCCAACCGACAGCCTCTCTGGGACTGGACGGGCCTAATACCGGCAAGACCAAGTAAGGACCAGCCTCTTTGACACCCCACACATATAATGTTTGTCCAAAATCCGGCTCATAAACAGGTATATCTAAATCAGAGGCAGTATCGGCAAATCCAAAAAATCCAAATAATGTGTTGGCAAAAAATCTACCGGCGATAGATAAGGCTTGCTGCCCCTCTAACTGAAAAACAGCGTTTGCAAAATACACCGGTTGTTTCAAATTTTTAAAAAAGTTTTTAACACCCGTTCTAGCAATTTGGGGTGTTACGGCACGATATCCTTTGGCGACTGGTTCTAATACCAAATTATCAACTGCCATATTAAAGGCAAACATAGACCGGTTAAACGGTTCTAACGGATCATTCGTTTCTTCATAAACACGTAATGCCTCAGGGTCTTTCGGCGGACAAACACATCCCGTCAAAAACATCAAACACATCCCCAAAACAAAAACATATTTTTTCATGCTATTCCCCCATTTGCATGTTAATAACGTCCAATTCCTCACGAATAGCGGGTAAAACCTCATCTACCGTATCCACAAAACGCATTAAATTTAACTGATGCGGTTTAATAAATCCGGCATCAGACATTTCTTTAAGCATTTTAATCAAGCTGTTATAAAATCCATTAATATTGACCACAACAATCGGTTTATTACTGATTTGAATTTGACGCAAAACCAAAACTTCAAATAATTCATCTAACGTCCCAAGCCCCCCCGGCAAAACACAAATCGCATCTGTTTGTTTAGTCATAGATACTTTCCGATTGGACATTTTGTCCCATACTTCAAACTTATGAATGGCTGTATCTACTAAATCGGCTTGTTCAATTTCATATAATGTACGAACGGTTGCCCCAATCACATAGCCGTCATTATCTAACGCCCCTTTGGCAACCGCCCCCATCAATCCTTTACCACCGGCGCCATAAATCAGCTTAATATTATTTTGTGCCAAAATGGCTCCCATTTTTTCAGCCTCGGCCATATAAACCGGGTTATTTCCCTCACCACTGCCACAAAAAACGACGACCGCTTCTAATTTTACCATTTTTTCCTTGCTTTTCTCAGTTTTTTTTAATACTTTGTTTACATATTTACCTTTATAATGCAAAAAGGTCAAGAAATAAAGGGGCTGTTTATGAAAAAAATATTATTTTGTTTATTGATTTTATCATGTACTCATACAGGGTTTGCACAAGAAAATATTCCCGTTTTTGAAGATGCTATGCCGGATTTACCCAATATCGGACGAACGGCAGAACCACTTGACAAATTAATATTAACACCAAATCCGTTGCCTTCTGTTGAAGTAAAGCTGGGCGGTGATAAAAAACAAAAAAATGAAACCAACAAAACGCCTGCACCAACCCAACCGGAAACAGCTCAAGTAAAAGAAGTGCCTACCCAAAATTTTGATCGCACAACGCCTGTGTCCTTTAAAAAGGGTTCTGGCATTATGCAATTAAAACGTGTAAATACAGAGCAAACACAACATGAAAATACCACCGAAGCGGCCACATCAGGAACACAAAACACCGCCTCTGTTTCTGCCAGAACATCGGAAACGATGACACAAAGTACCTATTCTTCAACCTCAACAACATCAGTATCTCAAGATAGCACACAAAATTTTGGATATGCAGCCTCTGAACCAATGTTGCAATCGGCCGAAGATATTGAAAACTTATTCGGCAAAACACACGACGTGCATGAATTTGAACTATCCGGTTTAATGTTGGGTATGTATCCGGATGAAGTGGCCGAAATTATGTCCGAAATGGGTTTTAAACGCACTCAGGTAAAATACGCCATTCCTATGTTCCGCAGTGCTTTTTATGAACAAAATTGTCGGGACAGACGGGTTCATCCGCTCAAAGAAATGCGTCTATGTATTGAACGCCAAGCTGACAGAGATAATGTCAAATACATTTCTTCAATGACGTTTAAAAAAGCCAGCACAAAAGAATATATTCGTGTGTTATTCAGCTCGTACGCCACAGATAACCAAGCGTTCAAAATTTACTATGAAAGCGAAGGCGATAATTCATTAACCATGACACAACGCAATCTGGCTAAACAACTGCGTCGCAAAGATATGTTTTGGCGTATGATGTTTGAAAATTATGGTTTACCGGATGATTCCGAACTCATCATTTGGGGCGATCCAAATAAAGCCTATATGCAAGCAGTTATGACGGGGTCGGCTTATAATGCATACATTGTGTTAGAAGACAAAGAAATTCAAGATACGGATTATTTTGCCGCCGAAGATGACCAAGAAAATTTACTGTATCGTCAACAATTCACTTTTGCCCCCTATAACGGAGAATAAGTATGGCTGAAACAGATGTGTCAAAATATCTGATAAATTATACGGACCTTGCCCAAAAAGGTGAACTCGGTGAGTTAGTCGGTCGGGAAAAAGAATTAGAACGATTATTGCATATCTTGCTCAGAACCACAAAAAATAATCCGTTAGTGGTGGGTATCCCCGGTGTTGGCAAATCGGCTCTTGTTTATGGTCTTACGACCTTTATGGCATCAGAAGGGGCCCCCGAATTCTTACAAGTCAAAAAAGTCGTCGGATTAGACGTTGCCGCCATTATGTTGGCATCAAAAACCGAAGAAGATTATGCCGAAACAGTTAAACGCACCCTACAAATTGTCGTAGATAATCCGGATGCTTATTTATTATATTTAAAGGATATCAGCTTTTTGGTTAATATGGACACCAATCCGGAAAATAAAGAACCGGCCAAGTTTTTAAAACTGTCCTTAATGAGTGGCAAACTCAATTGTATCGTGGAATCGGATACGTCAAACTTTGTGGCCTATATGGAAAAAGACCACTCGGTGATGAGTCATATGCAAACGCTGTTTTTGGAAGAACCAACCGTAGAGGAAAGCATTCAAATTGCCGGCAATATTAAACACACGTTTGAAGATCACTATGGTGTTATTATTCCACCTGAAACGGTTAAAATTGCGTGTCAATTATCCCACCGATATGTTAAGCAACGGGCTTTTCCATCAAAGGCTTTGGACTTATTAGATGATTCGGCCAGTTTATTAATGATGGATATGGCGAAAGGATTAATTGATCCGTCTAAAAATATCGTTGAACCGGAATATTGCAACCGTACGATTGCTGAATGGACCGGTATTCCGGTTGAAAAAGTAGATGCCGAAGACAAACAACGTTTGGCAAATGCCGAAAAATACCTGAAAGAACGTGTGATTGGGCAAGATAATGCCGTTGTGGTCGTGGCCAATGCGATTCGTCGGGCTCGTTCGGGCTTACAAGATCCTAACCGACCAATTGGTTCGTTCTTATTCATCGGTACAACCGGTGTCGGTAAAACGGAACTGGCCAAGTCTTTAGCCGACTTTATGTTTAATGATGAAACGGCCTTGCTGAGATTGGATATGTCCGAATATATGGAACGGTCGGCTGTAGCTCGTATGGTTGGGCCAGCTCCTGGTCAACCTGGCTATGAACAAGGCGGATATTTAACTGAATCCGTTCGGTTAAAACCATTCCAAGTGGTGTTATTTGACGAAATTGAAAAGGCCCATCCCGATATCATGAACTTGATGTTGCAATTGTTAGATGAAGGGCGTTTAACGGATGGTAAAGGCATTACCGTTGATTTCAGAAATACGATTATCATTTTGACCTCAAACGTTGGGGCCAATTTACCGGCTTATCAACGGGTAGATGCTTTAACTCAATATTTCCGTCCTGAATTTATTAACCGTTTGGATGATGTGGTTTCGTTCCACCAATTAAATGAAGAACACTTAAGATTAATTGTGGATATTCATTTAAACAAATTGTTAAAACGTGCTAAAAATTTAGGATACAGCATTGTTGTAGATGACAGCGCCAAAGATTGGTTTGTGGATGAAATCTTTACATCAAAATTCGGTGTACGTGCGTTAAAACGCCTTATCCAAGAACAAGTGGAAAATCGTTTATCTTTCTTGATTATGCAAGAAAAAGTCAAACCGGGGCAAGAGGTCTTTTTGAACGTTCACCCGTCTGGTAGACGTTTACAAATTTATACCAAAACAGTCCAAACAACCGTTCGTGAAGAAATTGCCCCAGTGGAATTTCCTAATGAACCACAAGAGGAGGAAATGACAACACCTCCAGAAACACAACCAACTATTCAAGCTCAATCTGAGACGGAGGAAATTGCCTCAACAGATATGCCCTCGGAACCGCAAAAAATTGCCGAGCAACCTCAATTGACTGAAGAGATACCTACTCAACAACCAATACCGGCGGAACAAACCTCTGATACTATTCAACCGGCATCACAAATGCCGACGGCAAACTGATGGAACAATTGGCAAGATACTTACTTAATTGGTATAACAAAAACGGACGGGATTTACCGTGGCGTGTCAAAGGTGGCGCTCATCCGGATGCTTATGCCGTTTGGATTTCCGAAATTATGTTGCAACAAACTACCGTCAAAACCGTATTGGATTATTTTGATCGGTGGATGAGGCGTTTTCCGACCTTAGCAACTTTAGCCAATGCCGACATCACTGAAGTATTGTTAATGTGGCAAGGATTGGGATATTATACTCGGGCAAAAAAAATCCATGAATGCGCCAAAGTATTGATGGAAAAATACGGCGGACACTTTCCCAAAAACCGAGCGGAATTATTAAAATTACCGGGGATTGGTCCTTATACAGCCTCCAGCATTTGTGCCTTTGCTTTTAATATGCCCGAAACGGTTGTAGATGGCAATGTTATTCGGGTTATTGCCAGATTATATGGTATTACAAATGAAATTAACCGAGATGATATTTATGAACGAGCATCAAAATTAACGTCTCAAAAACACGGAGCCGATTATGCCTCAGCCATTATGGATTTAGGGGCCACCATTTGTACACCCACCAATCCAAAATGTTTATTGTGTCCATGGGCAAAAGAGTGTATTGCTAATCAACAAGGAATTGCCGAACAAATTCCCGTTATTAAAAAGCCCGAAAAACAAAAACGCACTGGAACACTTTATTTAATCCAAAATGACAAAGGAGCCTATTACATTCAAAAACGGGCGGGCAAAGGATTACTGTCCGGATTATACGAATTTCCGTGGCATTACGATAATGAACCGTCTTTTGTGGGAAATTGGCAAGATACAGGTAAAACAATTACACATGTCTTCACGCACTTTCATTTGACGTTACATATTGTAAAAGGTGTGGCCGAATCTGGCATTCGTTCCGATGGTGAGTTCGTTATACCGACAGAGTTAAAAAATTACCCCTTTCCCACGCTGATGAAAAAAGTGATAAAGGGGTTGTAAGTCTTATTTTTTTATATGTTTCAAATCACTCCTTTAAAAATAAAAAGCGTTCCATATCTAAAATACTTAATCACTACAGAAAAAGGCACCAGATGTTTGCAACTCTAAATAAGCGGTTGCTCGTTTAAGGGTATACATATAGTAATTAATTTTATGCAATCCAGCAGTCAACGAAAGAGTTACCGTTCCTGTACTACAAGCACTTGTTACATTATGAACCAATTTGTTATCAATTGTGATTTGTACCTCCACCTTGTTAGAATGTTCACTACAAGAATAAGCATGTGTTTTGAAGGTATAGTTTCCATCTCTAAAGGCATATATATATCCACTTGCTCTTAGAGCATGATTGCGACACTCTGAGGGTTTACGTTCACCATAAATGTATGCTGAATTAATTCTCTCACCAACATGATGATAAACATCACGTCCAGCATATCGAGAGCACATCTGAAATTCGGTAATTTCTAATCCACTAGAAAGCCAAGAATAAACGCCAGAACAATTCGTTGCCATACATTGTTTTTCAGCATTATTCCAAGATGTATTTCTTGGACAGTCTTCACATTGTTTTGTTTCAGCATTCCAATATGGTTTTTCACGATTAGCTTGTACACAAGACACACATTGCGTTCCATTCCAATATGGGTTTAGACCATTAGTAGCTGTTGTACAAGAAACACATTGTTGCGTTTTACTATCCCAAACTGGCAGCGAACTATTAGCTGTTTCACAAGTTACACACTGGCTGCCATTCCAAATTGGCTTATCTTCTGAGCAACAAACAAGTGCGCCATTATTCTTTTGGTAAATTAAATTTAATGAAGAACAAGATGATTTGCATTCTTCCGTTACACCATCCAAATATGGATCTGATGGGGGGCATCCCCTTTCTGGTACTGTTGTTTCCAGTTGCGTGTATTCTACTTCAGTTGTTTCCAACACTGTTGTAGTGGTTGTATTTAATGTTGTAGTGGTTGTATTTAATGTTGTAGTGGTTGGCAATCCTGTTGTAGTAGCGCCAATTGTGGTGGTTTCTGCCACACATTTATTATTGTAAGAATAAGGCTTATCTGATGGACAAGATGAAACACATCTATTATCATTCAAATAAGGGTTTCTCCAAGAACAAGATGAAACACAAACGTTATTATCTAAATAAGGTTTATCTGATGGACAATATGAAACACAAACTTTATCATTCAAATAAGGTTTTTTCGGAAATATTTCAGCACACGGCACACATATTTTACCATTCCATATTGGTTTATCAAGAGGGCACTCATACACACATTGATATCCATCCCAATAAGGATAATATGAGTTATAACTAACACAAGTTACACACTGCGTTCCATCCCAAATTGGCGTGTCTGATGGACATACAACAGAGGTTGTTTTTGGTAGTGTTGTTTCATATATAGAAGTGGTTGTTGTATATGGTACACTTGTTGTTGTATATACCGAAGTGGTTGTTGTTTCTGGTAGTGTTGTTGTATATACCGAAGTGGTTGTTGTTTCTGGTAGTGTTGTTTCATATATAGAAGTGGTCGTATATGGTACACTTGTTGTTGTATATACCGAAGTGGTTGTTGTATACAACGTATTTGTTCTATATATAGATGAGGTTGTTGTTTTGGGTGTCGTTGTGGAAGATATATATGTCATTTGTGGAGTGTCTGAAGAATAAAAATCCGTTGTTGTTTCTGTGATAACAGATGATGTTTCATAACCGGTTGTTTCAGGAACATTCCCCATTTTTGAACTATACATAACATCAGAGGTTTCAATAGGCTCTTCCCGTATAATTTTTATACAGATGTGGCCTTCGCATACTTCATTATCATCACAATCATCTGAAGTTGTGCAAGATTTAACACATTCACCATTTATCTCTTCACCGGACCAACAAACACAAGTATTGGTTGCCTCTTCCCAATAACGCTGAGTTAAATCGCATTCACATGTATCCGGATCTGCATTTTTGGGGGTACCTGCAGGACAGCCTTTTTGAACAGAGAGTTTTTGTGGCTCTTCAAAAGCGAACACTAAAGTGTTATTTTCTTCACATTCGGCCAATAATGTTTCACCATCTGCCGAGTATATTTTTGAATCCAACACCCCTTTCACCTGGCCTAAAGTCATATCACATAACCGTTTCGGCACATCGTATACTTGAATACCGATATGCACATTATCATAATCAATGGTGTAGCCCAATTTACTTTGAGGATCAAATTTATCTAAAGTTATATTCCTTTTACGATTATCCAATTGTTTTTTGACATCTAAACTGCGTTGTAAAATCTCATTCGATAAAATGTTGGCATGGTGTTTATCTATTAAATAAGCGTAAAATGTTAATGCGCAAATAGATAACACTCCGATAATGGCAATAACTCCTAACACTTCTACCATGGATCGACCGGATTGTAATAAAATACGTTGCTTTAAGTTTTTCATTTTTTTCGCTCCATTTTATCTACCCAAAAAACGGTCGTTTTTGTGCTAGATTCAGTATTGTTATTTTTTATATTTTTAAAATGCCATAAAAAAATCCATTTTTCAACAACAAATCAATAAAATAGTTAAAATTGCCTCATTTTTTCACAATTCATTGATTTTTAGCGTTTTTATCACCCGCAAAAACGTTCCTTTTTGTGGTAGATAAATTTTAAGAAAAACGCCCCAATTGGAGCGTTTGAATTTGTTATAAAAAGCCTTAAATCATCGTACTTAAAAAGGCAACGGCTTCGGAAATTTTATCCGGATTTGTTCCGCCGGCTTGCGCCATATCGCTACGACCGCCACCGCCGTTACCGCCAACGATTTGAGCGGCCGCTTTTACCATATCAACGGC